>JBBSMV010000084.1:0-10798 GCA_038232975.1 Rhodothermales bacterium | reverse complement strand
GCCGTCGTCGCCCTCTACTTCGCGCTGCCCCACCGCTGGCGCTGGGCCTTCCTGCTCGCCTCGAGCTACTACTTCTACGCCTGCTGGAAGGTCGAGTACCTCGCGCTCATCATCGCCTCGACCCTCATCGACTACCTCGCCGGCCTCGCCATGGGCCGGCGCGACACCCGAGAGGCCCGCCGGCCCTTCCTCGTGCTGAGCCTCCTCTCGAACCTCGGCATCCTCTTCTTCTTCAAGTACGCCAACTTCTTCGGCGACTCGGTCGAGGCCGCCCTCCGCCCGTTCAACGTCTTCTACGACGCGCCGTACTTCGACATCCTGCTGCCGGTGGGCATCTCGTTCTACACGTTCCAGACGATGGCCTACTCGATTGATGTCTACCGCGGGCGGCAGGAGGCCGAGCGGCACCTCGGCATCTTCGCCACCTACGTGTGCTTCTGGCCGCAGCTGGTGGCCGGGCCGATCGAGCGGAGCCAGTCGCTGATCCCGCAGTTCCGCCAGCGCCACCCGTTGCGGTGGTCGCTGGTGACCGACGGGCTGAAGCTGATGACGTGGGGGTTCTTCCAGAAGCTGGTGATCGCCGACCGGGCGGCGCTCTACGTCGGGACGGTCTACGCCGACCCGGCTGCCCACGCCGGCCTGCCGACGTACCTGGCGATCGTCATCTTCGCCTTCCAGATCTACTGCGACTTCGCCGGCTACACCAACATCGCCCGGGGGGCGGCGCGCGTGATGGGCTACGAGCTGATGCAGAACTTCCGTCAGCCGCTCTACGCCATCGACATCGCGGACTTCTGGCGTCGGTGGCACATCAGCCTGACGACGTGGTTCCGGGACTACCTCTACTTCCCGATGGGCGGCAGCCGGGTGCCGAAGTGGCGCTGGGCCTTCAACACGTTCTTCGTGCTGGCCGTGTGCGGGCTGTGGCACGGGGCGAGCTGGACCTTCGTGATGTGGGGCGTCGTCAACGGGGTCTACCTCTCGTTCGCGGCCGTGACCGCCTCCTACCGCGACGGCCTCTGGGACCGCGCCGAGGCGGCCCTCGCCCGGCTGCGCCCACGCGCTGCCGCCGTGCAGCGGATGGGGCCGGCCCTCCCGGCGACGTTCTGGCACCGTGTCAAGGACTGGGCGATCCCAACGCCGCGCCGCTTCATCCGCGCCTTGATCGGGTTCCACCTCATCATCCTGAGCCTCGTCTTCTTCCGCGCCGGCTCGATGGGCGACGCCTTCACGATGTTCACCCACCTGTTCAACACCACGAGCACGGCTGCCATCGTCGGGATCGGCGGGTACGAGTTCACCCTGCTCGTGCTCGCCATCGGCATCCTGCTCCTGGTGGACCTCATCGAGCTTCGGGAAAACGTCCGCTCGTTCCTGAAGCGCCGCCCGGTGTGGGTCCGCTTCCCGATCTACGCCGCGCTCGTCCTGGTCATCCTGATGTTCGGGGAGTACGGGGCGAAAGAGTTCATCTACTTCCAGTTCTAGCCCTACTAGTTCTAGCCTTACCCGCTCTAGACGGCTCTCTCCAGCTTGCTCCCGAAGCCCTAGACCCTGAAGCCCACACCATGTCTTCTGAGTCCACCGAGTTTCTCGCAGACGGTACGTTTGTGGACGACGCGCCCGTCGTGGAGGCCGTCGCGCCGAAGACCATCGCCTTGAAGCTCCTGCTCTTCGCCGTGCTCTTCCTCGGCTCATTTTCGGCGCTGTACTACTTCAGCGAGCACTTCAAGCCGGTGGAGCCCAGCACCATGGCCCGTGCCCTGCTGATCCGCGAGGAGGGCGAGCGCTTCGAGGCCATCGCCGTCGGCAACTCCCACACCGGCTCCGTCGACTTCTTCGCGCTCAACCTCGAGGGGATCTACCTCTGGCGCGGCGGATCGGACTACTACCAGACCAACTACATCCTCCGCACGGTCCAGGACAAGCTCCCCAACCTGCGGTTCGTCTTCATCCCGGCAGACATCTCCTCTTACGCCGACAACTTTTCCTCAAAGGAGAAGGAAGAGGGAGGGAATCCTCACCTCGAGACCTACATATTTGGCGGTCGCGTCAAGGGGCCTGCCTACCTCCGCCTCATGCGCGACGGCCTCCCCGTCCAGCTGGACTGGAAGACGCTGCTCCAGGCGCGCTTCTGGCCCATCGCCCGGCCGGACAGCTGGGAGGAGGTGCTCGACCGGCTCCGCGACCCCTCGAAGCCGCCTTATCCGCGGACGGTGAGTGGCTCGACCGGGCACCTGGCCGGGCGGAGCAGAGAGCGGATTTCGCCTGACAGCATCGCCGAGACGGCGCACCAGGCGGCGGTCGTCCGCCTCCAGAACCGCCGCGACTTGCTGGAGTACCGGCCGACGATCTGCGAGCTGGGCGAGACCCTGATGGAACGGATCGCCGACGCGACGGGGCCAGGCGTGATCACGGTATTCTTTACCCACCCGACGCACCCGATCTACACGGAGTGGTTCGAGGAGGTCGACCGTGGACCCGACGGCGCGGTCGAGTGTACGCCGGCCTATTACGCAGCCGTGCTGGACCGGGAGCGCGACGACGTCATGTACTTCGACATGCGGCGCTACGAGCCGGTCCTCTCGGACCTCACGAGCTACTTCGCAAACGGCGACCACCTCAACCGCGAGGGGGCGATGGTCTTCTCGGCCGGGCTGCGGGACCGCCTCGCCGAGCGGCTCCGAGCGGAGGCCCCGCGCGGGCACCCCGGCCGCGAGCTGGTCCTCGCCAGGGAGGCGGACTCGCTAGGGCACCGGTACGGTGCGGCCACTGGGCAGGATACGCTCTTTCGGCCCTGGCGGCGTGGTGGGGAAGTTGGAGATTGAGACCTCCGGGTCGCGGTCCTCGGGGACGTAGTGCGTATGGTCGCCATGTGAGATGGCGACGTAGCCCCGCTCGCCGAACGGGTGGAGCGCGCTCCAGAGCGCGAGGGCGAGGAAGAACCCGGCGATCCCGACGAGCACCCACCGCCGCCGTTTTACGACGGCATCGGACGGCGCATCGGATGGCGCGTCGGGCGTCTGGGCCGGGGGAGGAAGTGCAGGCATAGCGGTTCGTCTAGCGTATGTTTCAGTGAGGAGTAGGGGTGTGCGGGCGTGTGGGGGAAGGTCGTGGTCCCGCTACGAGGACCCCCTCCCGAACCCCCATCCTCCCACACCTGAGTGCAAAGCACTCTAGTCGTGCGGCCACGCGGAGCGGGCACCGGCGATGGCGCGGTCGAGCTGCGCCATCTCCAGCTCGCCGTAGTTGAAGGCGTAGGCGAGCGTGCCGCCGTCGCGGAAGACCCACGTCGTCGGGATCCACGTCACCGGCAGGCCGAGGAAGCGGCGGCGGCGCTGCGCCTTGTCGTCGCTCGGCCCGACGTCCGGCTGCGTCAATTCGAGCACGCGCTCGGGCAGGCCGTACTGGTCGAGCGTCTCGCGCCCGCTCGCGCCGTCGTTCCAGACGGTGACGAACGTGAAGCTCACCTCCGGGTGACGCGCGACGAGGTCGTACCAGCCCGCGCGCAGCTCGGCGACCGAGTTGTCGCACCACGGTGCCCAGAAGTGGACGACGTGGAGGCCGTCCGTGGCGAGGATGTCGGCGACGCGCCGCTCGGCCTCAGTCATCGAAGCCTCGGTCATCGAGGCACCGCTCATCTCGGGGTCGGTCATCGAGGCGGTGTCGGGCGGAACCGTAGCGTCGGGGTCCATCGGCGTCGTGTGGTCGAGCCTGTCGGAGACGGGGGGCGTCTGCGCCGAGGCGGCAGGCGCGAGGGCCAGGAACAGGCAGAGCAGCAGCTTCATGGCGGGGGCGGTGGGCGAGGCCGGCAAGGTACGAAGCATCCGCGCTACGGCTTGCCGCCGACCTTGCCGCCGACGACGAGCACGATCTCGCCGCGCACTTTCGCCCGCTCGCCGAAGCGCGCCGCAAGCGCGCCGAGGCTTCCGCGCTCGACCTCCTCGAACTTCTTGGTCAGCTCGCGCGCCACCGCCGCCGGCCGGTCCTCGCCGAGGTGCTCGGCGAGCTGCCCGAGCGCTTTGACGAGCCGGTGCGGGGACTCGTAGAAGACCATCGTCCGCTCCTCGTCGGCCAGGGCGCGCAGGCGCGTCTGCCGCCCCTTCTTGGCCGGGAGGAATCCCTCGAAGGCGAACCGCTCCGTCGGCAGCCCGCTGAGGGCGAGCGCCGGCACGAGGGCCGTCGGGCCGGGGAGCGCCTCGACCGGGACCCCCGCCTCGAGGCACGCCCGGACGAGAAAGAAGCCGGGGTCCGAGATGCCGGGGCTGCCCGCGTCGGTGACGAGCGCGACGGTCTCGCCCGCCTGCATCCGCTCGACGAGGCGCGGGGCCTTGTGGCGCTCGTTGTGGTCGTGGTAGCTCGTCCGGGGCGTCTCGATGCCGTAGTGGCCGAGCAGCACGCCGCTCGTGCGCGTGTCCTCGCACGCGACGAGGTCCGCCTCCTTGAGCACGCGGAGGGCGCGGAGCGTCACGTCTTCGAGGTTGCCGATGGGCGTGGGGACGAGCACGAGCATGGGCAGAGGGCAGAAAACGGTGAGCGCGGAGAGCTACGGTCTCGCTAATTTATGTGGTTTTTTATTCCTCCCATCCTCCCATCCTCCCATCCTCACCTGCGGAAGCGAGCGAAGAACCGGCGGAGCGGGTCGCGGGCGGCCGGGTCGCGGCTCTCGCGCACCAGGAGGTAGACGCCGAGGCCGCCGATGAGCGCGTTGGCCGCCCACATGCCCACCCACGGGGCGAGCAGGCCGCGGTCGGCCAGCTTCTCGCCCTGCACCAGCGTGATCCAGTAGAACAGGAAGAGGCCGACGGCCAGCACGCCGATCATGCCCAACCCGCCGCGCCGGACCGACAGCCCGAGCGGGATCCCGATGAGCGCGAATACGATGCAGGCCACGGCCATCGAGAGCTTTTTATAGATTTCGACGCGGTAGCTGTCGGCGCGCTGCCGCTCCCAGGAGAGGGCGTTCTGCGCCATATCGAGGCTGCTCTTGACGGCGCGCATCCGCTGCGCGGCGAGGTCGTAGACGGCGCGCCGGTCGGCCGTGCCGAGGCCGGCGAGGACGGTGCGCCGCGTGTCGGCCTCCGCCGAACGGGTCTCGGCCGAATCGGCCGGAGCGGTAGACCGCGACGGGAACACGCGCGCTTTCCCCCGGCCGGCCCCGAGCGCCTCGCCCTCGGTGCCCGGCTCGGCCTGAAGCCTCTTCTGCACGCGGAGCGCACCTCTCATGGTTGCAGTGTCGGGCAGCGCGGTGCCGTCGGCCTCTGGAGGGTCAAAATCTTGAAAGCCGGCCTCTGGCGGAAGGATAAGCGCCGAAGCGTCTGCCTCGCGGCGGCCGAGGGCGCGGAGCTCGGCGCGGAGCTCGGCGGTGCGCGCGGCCACGCCCGCGTCGAGCGAGTCGACGAGGCGGACCATCTGGCTCGTCCGCATCGTCCGGTCGCTGCGCGCGGTGCCGTCGGCGTCGCTGCGCTCCCAGCCGAGGTCCGAGAGGTCGAGCCGGAGGCGGTGCCGGGCGAAGGCGATCCGCTCGTAGCGCTCGGTGCGCTCGCCCTCGTCGCGGACCTGGCTGAGGCGGTGGACCTCGCCGTCGAAGAGCAGCATGGTCAGGGCCTCGCCGCCCGCCTCGAGCTCGCCGCGCTCGGCGGTGATCGTGGTGCGCTGCCCGGACTCGGAGTCGTCGAAGACGAGGACCTCGCGCAGGGCGTTGGAGGCGGCCGGGGCGTCGGCCACGCGGATCGCGTAGCCCTGGATGCCGTCGTAGAACACGCCCGGCTCCAGCTCGAAGCCCGGCTTCTTCTGGCGGATGTCCTGCCACAGCCCCTTCATCCTGAAGTTGGCCTCGGGGAGGGCCACGTTGTTGAAATACGCCATCCCCCCGGCCACAAATACGGCGGTGACGAGCACCGGCCACCCCAGCCCGAGGAGCGAGATGCCCGCGCTCTTCGCCACAGCATACGCCTGCGTCTCGGAGAGCCGGGCGAACACCAGGAGCGTCGCCACGAGCACCGCCATCGGGACCGCGAGCACGACCATGTAGGCGAGGCTGTAGGCGATCAGCTCGGCGATCACGCCGAAGGGCAGCCCGCGCCCGACCAGCTCCGGCAGGTAGTTGATCAGGAACTGCATCAGGAGCAGGAACAGAAGCGTCCCGAAGGCCGCCAGGAACGGCCCCGGCAGGCTCCCGAGCAGCATCCGGTGCAAGCGCTTCACTGTGGGCCGGGGGTCAGGGGTCGGGAGTCAGGAGTTCGGGGAGCCGCGTGCGGCAACCGAACGCCCTGCGTTCACCGCCGGTTCTCAGAAGCCAGAGGACGCGGACCACGACGGCCTCGGTACTTTGTGTGGTTTTGCCTGCCCCAACACCCAACACCCGACTCTCCCAATGATCGTCCAGCCCTTCGTCGTCAGCCCCTTCGCCGAGAACTGCTACGTCTGCCACGACGCGGGTGAGGCCGTGCTGATCGACCCCGGCACCGCCACCGAGGCTGAGCGCGAGGCCGTGCTCGACTACCTCACGCGCAACGGCCTCACCGTCCGCCACCTCCTGCTCACCCACGCCCACCTCGACCACATCCTCGGCTGCGCCTTCTTCGCCCGGCACTTCGGGATGACGTGGCAGCTCCACGAGGCTGACCTCCCGCTGCTCGACGCGGCCGAGCTGCAGGCCCGGATGTTCGGCGTCCAGCTCGAAAAGCCGCCCGCGCCCGAGACCTCGCTCGCCGAAGGAAGCTCCATCGCGTTCGGCAATACACGGTGGCGGGTGCTCCACACGCCCGGCCACTCGCCCGGCTCGGTCAGCTTCTACGACGAGGCCGGCGGCTTCGTGATCGGCGGCGACGTGCTCTTCCGCGGCTCCATCGGCCGGACCGACCTGTGGGGCGGCTCCCTCCCGACGCTCCTCGGCGCGATCCGGGCGAAGCTCATGCCGCTGCCGGACGAGACGGTCATCTACTCCGGCCACGGCCCCGAGACGACCGTCGGCCACGAGCGGCGGACGAACCCGTTCCTCGCGGGCGAAGGGTAAGCGGAGGGGCGGATGACGGCCAACATAGCCCGTCCCGAAACGCACGATGCCGGACGCAGTGCCGCTCCCGATCAGGGCGCAAGTGAATACCGAGCCTTCGCATTTTTGTAGTTGAAGACGACCCCGATCCTGTTACCTTGTAATCTCCTGACCTCGTACCTATGGAGCCATCCGCCGACACCACCGCCCTCCTGCTCGACGCGCGGGCCGGCCGCTGCGAGGCCGCTGACGAACTCTTCGGGCACCTCTACGACACGCTGCGTGAGATCGCGCGCGCCCGGCTGAGCGCACACCGTCCGGGGGCCACGCTCGACACGACGGGTCTCGTCCACGAAGCCTACCTCCGGCTCGTGGACCGCGCCCGCGTCACCCCGGCCGACCGGGCGCACTTCCTCGCCCTCGCCTCGCGGGCCATGCGCTTCGTCCTCCTGGACCGCGCCCGCGCCCGGACGCGCCAGCGGCGCGGAGGCCCCCGCCCGCCCCTCCCGCTCGACGCCGTCCAGGTCGCCGCCGACGAGCGGGCCGTGGACGTCCTCGCCCTCGACGCCGCACTCGGCCACCTCCGCGCCCACAGCGAGCGGCTCGCCGAGATCGTAGAGTACCGCTTCTACGGGGGCCTGAGCTACGACGAGATCGCCGAGGTCACCGGCCGGTCCGTCGCCACGGCCGAGCGGGACTGGGTGCGCGCCCGGCTGTGGCTCCATCGTGCCATGCAGGACCCCGTCGGCGGACCGCCCTCCAGCTCTTGAAGGATGGTAACTGGTTCAACGATTAGAGTGTTTTTCGGTGAGGCGGTCGGGGGTGGGTGCGGGAACCGTCGAAGGCCCAGCCGGGCGACCGACTCCCAACCGCCCACCCCCGAGCGCAAAGCACGCCAGGGGATAGCCCGCTTCGTCCTATGAAAAACTTCACCGACCAGCGCTGGCAGCGCCTCGATGACCTCCTGGCCGACGCCCTCACCCGCGACCCCGACGAACGAAGCGCCTTCCTCCGCGCCGCCTGCGGCGACGACCTCGGCCTCTACCGCGAAGCCCTCACGCTGCTCGAAAGCGACGAGGCCGCCGCCGACCTGCTCGGCGACTCGGCGGCGGCCTTCGCCGCTTCCCTTCTGTCCGAAGAGGAGCAGCCCGACGGGCTGGGGCCGGGTGCCCACGTCGGGCCGTACCGGATCGAGGCCGAGGTCGGGCGCGGCGGCATGGGGGCCGTCTACCGCGCCCGCCGCGCCGACGGCACCTTCGACAAGACCGTCGCCCTCAAGCTCGTCCGGCGAGGCCTCGACACCGACGAGGTCCTCGCCCGCTTCCGCCGCGAGCGCCAGGTCCTCGCCGCGCTCGACCACCCGGCCGTCGCCCGCCTCCTCGACGGCGGTGCCGCCGCCGACGGCCGCCCGTACCTCGTGATGGAGTTCGTAGACGGCCATCCGATCACCGCCTACTGCGACCGGCACCGGCTCTCGGTCGAAGCGCGCCTGGCGCTCTTCGAGCAGGTGGGCGAGGCGGTCGCGCACGCCCACCGACGGCTCGTGGTCCACCGCGACCTCAAGCCGTCGAACGTCCTCGTGGGCGAGGACGAGCACGGGCAAGCGCGGGTCAAGCTGCTCGACTTCGGCATCGCCAAGCTCCTCGAAGCGGACGCCGACGAGGCGCTGACGCAGCCGGGCGCACGGCGGCTGACGCCGGCCTACGCCGCGCCGGAGCAGCTCCGCGGCGAGCCGGTGACGACGGCGGCAGATGTGTATGCTCTCGGCGTAATCCTCTACGAACTCCTCGCCGGGAACCGACCGGAGATGCCCCTCAAATCTCCGAGTGCCGCCCTCACACCCGAGGCAGCCGAGCTACGGGGCAGGGCGACGGACGGGCTGCGGCAGCGGTTGCAGGGCGACCTCGACGTGATCTGTCTGAAGGCGCTGCGCGAGGAGCCGGAGGCGCGCTACCCCTCGGTGGAGGCCCTGCTCGACGACCTGCATCGGCACCGGACGGGGTTGCCGGTGGCGGCGCGTCCGGCGTCGGTGGGGTACCGGGTGCGGAAGTTCATCGGTCGGCACCGCGTCGGGGTGGCGGCAGCGTCGGCGGTCGTGCTCGCCCTCGTCGGCGGGCTGGGTGTGGCGCTGTGGCAGGCCCAGGCGAAGGCGCGCGAGGCGGCCCGCGCCGAACTCACGCGCGACTTCGCCCTCGGCCTCTTCTCCCTCGCCGACCCCAGCGAGACGCGAGGCGAGGCCTTCACGACGGAGCACCTGCTGGACCAGGGCGCTGCGCGCGCCCTCGACGAGTTGACCGGTGAGCCCGAGGTGCAGGAGGAGGTCCTGATGGCCCTGGCCGAGATCAACTACAGGCTCAGCCGCTATGAGAATGCCACCTCCCTCTTCGAACGCGTGCGCGCCCAGCGTGCGGCGCGGCTAGGGCCGGAGCACCCGGACGTCGCGGGCGCGCTCAACGGGCTGGCCGCCATAGCAGGCGAGCTCGGGGAGCTCGAACGGGCCGACTCGCTCTACCGGCAGCTCCTCGCGATTGAGCGCCGGCACCCGGACAGGGACCCGCTCTACCTCGCCAGCGCGCTCTTCAACTACGGTGCCCTCGCCCGTGCCCAGGGCGACCTCGACGACGCCGAGGCGCGGCACCGCGAGGCCCTCGCCCTCTACCGCCTCCATGCCGGTCCCGAGTCCCCCGAGGTAGCCAAAAGCTCGAAGAGCCTCGCTCTCGTGAAGCACCAGCGCGGCGAGTACGCCGAGGCCGAAGCGCTCTACCGCGAGGCACTCGCCCTCCAGACCCGCCTCACAGGCGAGCTCCACCCCGAGGTCGGCACGTTGTACAACAGCCTCGCCTCGCTCCGGCTCATGCGGGGCGACTACGCCGAGGCCGACAGTCTCTACGACCGCGCGCTTTCCATCCAGCGCCGGCTTTTCCCCAGTGACCACCGGAACCTCGTCACGACGATGGCGCGCCGAAGTATGCTACCGATCGAGCAGGGGACACCCGAGGAGGCCGAGCCCCTCCTCGAAGAACCTCTCGCCATGGCACAACGGCTCTTCGGAGAGCACCACCCTTCCTTCGCCCTCCCCCTGAGCAACCTGGCCCTCGCCCTCGCCGAGCAGGAGCGCTACGCCGAGGCCGCGGCGCGCTACGAGCAGGCCCTGGCGATCTACCGCGACGGCCTGGGGCCGGAGCACCCGTCTACTGCAGCCGCGATGGCGAACCTGGCGTGGGTGCGGCTTGCGCAGGGAGACGTTCCGGTGGCCGAGGCGCTCTACCGCGAAGCCGCTGCCATCCAGGAAACCGCGCTCGAAGCCGGCGACCCCGAGCGCGCCTCGGCCCTGATCGGGCTCGGGCGCGTGGCGCTCGCCCGGCGTCGCCCCGCCGACGCTGAGCCGCTCCTCCGTCAGGCGCTCGCGCTCCGCCGCTCCGGCTTGGGCGACGATCACCAGAATACCGCGGAGGCACAGAGCTGGCTGGGAGCCTGCCTCGCTGCGCAGGGCCGCTATGCCGAAGCCGAGCCGCTGCTCACGGCGAGCGCCCGCGTGCTCGACCACGACGCCCGCCGCTCGGTCGAGCAGGACGTCCGCCGGAACCTAGCCGCCTACTACGACGCGGTAGGCCGCCCTGCCGACGCCTCCCGCTACCGCTAAGCAGGCGGCCCCCCGCCTCGGAGCAGGGTCGCTACGTTCTGACACCTCCCTCAAAAGCACCGTCATTCCCGACCCCGATCGGGAATCCAGAGCGCCCAGCACGCCTTCTGGATTCCCGCCTTCGCGGGAATGACTACCATCTTTGCATCTGAGACGATGAG
>JBBSMV010000083.1:0-10874 GCA_038232975.1 Rhodothermales bacterium | reverse complement strand
GAGCGCCTCCGACTCCTGAGGCGTCACCGGCCGTGGTTGGATCGGCTGCATGGTCGGACCTCTTTTCTGACGAAGCTACACGATCCGGGACCCGGCAACATCAACGTGTCTGTACTTAGCGCCGCTGTGGACAGAGGGCACGGCGGGTTGGGGGAGTGGAGGGAGCTGCCAACCTTCGCTCTCTGCGCTCGTCGCTGGAGTCGAAGAAGCCCGCCCCTTCCCTCCTTTCTTTCCATTCCCTCTCTTTCCATTCCCTCCATTCCGAAAAACACTCCCGCGCCGTTCTCGAAGTTATCGTCAGGCCGGACCCGGACGATCCCCCGGCCGTAGGATCGTCTTTCCCCTCTCGCCTGCCTCACCCCACGCCCTTTCATGGACAAGCTCGTCATCCAGGGTGGCCGCCCGCTCAAAGGTTCTATTCACGTCGGCGGCTCGAAGAACACGGCCCTCCCGCTCATGGCCGCCGCCGTCCTCGCCGACGGCGCGACCACGCTTCACAACATGCCCGTCCTGCGCGACGTGCATACCTTCGCCAACGTCCTCCGCGTCTCGGGCTGCTCGGTCTCCTACCGGCCCGACGAGGACCCCTCGACGCCGGACTCGATGGTGATCGACGCCTCGAACGTGAACCACCCCGAGGCTCCGTATGACCTTGTCAAGAAGATGCGGGCGTCGTTCTACATGCTCGGCGCGCTCCTCGGGCGCTGCGGCCAGGCCCGCGTCTCGCTCCCCGGCGGCTGCGCGTGGGGACCCCGCCCGGTGGACCTCCACATCAAGGGCATGGAGGCCCTCGGGGCCGAGATCGAGCTGGAGCAGGGCGACGTGGTGGCGAAGGCTCCGGGCGGGCGGCTCCGCGGCGGGCACTTCCGGTTCGACCCCGTCTCGGTCGGCGCGACGATCAACGTGATGCTCGCCGCCGTTATGGCCGACGGCGAGACGGTCCTCGAGAACGTCGCCGCCGAACCCGACGTGGTCGTCTTCGGCGAGATGCTCCAGCAGATGGGCGCGCAGATCGAGGGCCTCGGGACGAAGACGATCACGGTTCAAGGCGTGGACCGGCTCGGCGCGGTGGACTTCTGGAACTGCCCGGACCGGATCGAGCTGGGGACGTACATGATCGCCGCCGTGATGGCGGGCGAGCCGGGCGACACCTTCCGCATCACCGGCGCGCGCGCCGAGCACCTCGGCACGGCCTTCCCCGAGGCCTTCCGCGCGACGGGGGCCGCGTTCACGGTTGAGCCCGAGGCCGAGGGGCCGCATGAGGTCGTGACGGTGACGGTCCCCGAGCGCATCCGACCCGTTGATGTCGTCACCGATCCCTATCCCGGCTTCGCGACCGACCTCCAGGCGCAGTGGACCGTCCTGATGACTCAGGCCGACGGCACCGCCGAGGTCACCGACACCATCTACACCGACCGCTTCAAGCACATCCCCGAGCTGAACCGGATGGGCGCGGTCTGCCAGGTGATGGACAACACGGTGATCGTGCGGGGCGACGGGCCGGGCGGGATCAGCGGGACGACCGTGATGAGCACCGACCTCCGGGCCAGCGTCTCGCTCGTCCTGGCGGGCATGGTCGCCGAGGGCCAGACCGACGTGCTCCGGGTCTACCACCTCGACCGGGGCTACGAGGATCTCGAGGGCAAGCTCTCCGCCGCTGGCATCGCCATCGAGCGCGAGCAGTACGAGGCGTTGGGCTGAGTGTGGGAGGGTGGGGGTTGGGGGGTGGGGGAGGCCCCTGAGCTGCCCCCCTCCCATCCCCCCGCCCTCCCACACCCCATGCCTCCCGACCCACCGAAGACCCTCGCCGAGGCGCTCCGGCCGCCGCCGCTCGGCCGCCTGCTCCGGCGCATCCTGGGCTACGCCCGGCCGCACCTCCGGCGGCTCGCGGCGGCGCTAGGGCTTTCGGTCCTGGGGTCGCTCGCCGCGCTCGTCGTCCCGCTCGGCCTCCGGGCGCTCCTCGACGCCGTCTTCCAGGACGGCGACCGGGGCCTTCTCGACGCGCTCGCGCTCGCGCTCTTCGGGCTGTTCCTCCTCCAGACCGTCCTCCGCTTCTTCGGGTCGTACTGGCTGGCGTGGGTCGGCGAGCGACTCATCGCCGACTTGAGGCGGGACGTCTACACCCACCTCCACCGGCTCGGCCTCCGGTTCTACACCGGCAGCCGGACCGGCGAGATCACCTCGCGGCTGACGAACGACATCGGCCGGCTGCGCTCGGCGGCGACGGAGGACCTCGGCCAGCTCGTCGCGCAGGCCCTCACGCTCGTCGGCTCGGTGGGGCTGATGCTGGTCCTCAACTGGCGGCTCTCGCTCGTCGTCTTCGCCACGGTCCCGGCCGTCACGCTGCTCTCGCGCTACTTTGGCGCGGTCGTCCGCCGCTACGCCCGGGAGATCCAGGACCGCCTCGCCGAGACCACGGCGATTGCTGAGGAGGCGCTCGCGGCGGTCCGCGTGGTGAAGGCCTTCGCGCGCGAGGACTACGAGACCGGACGCTACGGCGCGGCCGTCGAGGGCCTCTTCGGGACGGCGCGGCGGCAGGCGCTCATCAACGCCGCGTTCTGGTCGCTCGTCGGGCTGCTCTTCTTCAGCGGCCTGGTGGTGATCTTCTGGTTCGGCGGGGTCGAGGTCCTGGCCGGGCGGCTCACGGCGGGCGACCTCGTGGCGTTCATCTTCTACGCCTTCTCGATTGCCCAGAGCGTCGGCGTGCTCTCGCGGCTCTACACCTCGTACAGCTCGGCGGCCGGGGCCTCGGAGCGGGTCTTCGAGCTGCTCGACACCGAGCCAGAGATCGGCGACGCGCCGGGTGCCCGGCCGCTGCCCGCGCCCGAGGGCGAGATCGTCTTCGAGGACGTAACGTTCGGCTACGAGCCGGGGCAGCCCGTGCTGCGCGGCGTCTCGTTCCGCGCCGCGCCGGGGCAGACCGTCGCGCTCGTCGGCCCGAGCGGGGCCGGCAAGACGACGCTCCTGAACCTGATCCCGCGCTTCTATGACCCCGACGCCGGGCGCGTCCTCCTCGACGGGCACGACCTGCGCGACGTGCAGACGCGCTCGGTCCGCGCCCAGATCGGCCTCGTCTCGCAGGAGGTCCAGCTCTTTGGGGCCTCGATTGGCGAGAACATCCGCTACGGCCGGCTCGACGCCACCGACGCCGAGGTCCGCGCCGCTGCCGAGGCCGCCAACGCCGCCGCCTTCATCGAGGCCCTGCCGGACGGCTATGCCACAGAGGTCGGCGAGCGCGGGGTCAAGCTCTCCGGCGGCCAGCGCCAGCGCGTCGCCATCGCGCGGGCGCTGCTCAAGGACCCGCGCATCCTGCTCCTGGACGAGGCCACGAGCGCGCTCGACTCCGAGAGTGAGGCGCTCGTCCAGGAGGCCCTCGCCCGGCTGCTCCGGGGCCGCACCGCCTTCGTCATCGCCCACCGCCTCGCCACCGTCCGCGACGCCGACCGCATCCTCGTCCTCGACCACGGCCGGATCGTCGAGGACGGCACGCACGCCGACCTCGTCGCGCGCGACGGCCTCTACCGCCGCCTCGCCGCCCTCCAGTTCCACGACACGGTGGAGGCGTGATGCCGATGTGTCCCGTTCTCAACCAGAGCCTGCCCCCGCGAAGGCGGGGGGCGACCCCATGGGACTAGGGCGACCACATGGGGTCGCCCCTACAGGCGAGGAGCGCGACGGCCTCCGTATCTTTTCGGGCTTTCTTCGACCCCACACTCCCACTACCCCTCCGCCCATGCCTAGCTCCTATTCCTCCCCGCCTGCCATGCAGATCGACCCGGACCACGACTACCGGGCCACGATCGAGACCGACAAAGGGACGATTGAGCTCAAGCTCTACCCCGAGCACGCGCCCAAGACGGTCAACAACTTCGTCGCCCTCGCGCGCGACGGGTTCTACGACGGCCTCACCTTCCACCGCGTCATCCCCGACTTCATGATCCAGGGCGGCGACCCCGACGGCACCGGGCGCGGCGGGCCAGGCTACAAGTTCGAGGACGAGGTCCGCGGCAACCCGCTCAAGCACGAGGCCGGCTCGCTCTCGATGGCGAACGCCGGGCCGAACACCAACGGCAGCCAGTTCTTCATCACCCACGCCCCGCAGCCCCACCTCAACGGCCGCCACACCGTCTTCGGCACCGTGACCGACGGGCAGGACGTCGTGGACGCCGTCGAGCAGGGCGACGTGATGCGGAAGGTCACGATCACCGAGAAGTAGGCGAGAGGGTAGGGAATGGAGGATAGAAAGTGGAAGGCGGCTCGACGGGTGAGCGGCCCATGCCCTCCTCCATCTTCTATCCTCCTCATCCCCCATGCCCGACGCTCCGCTCCCACTGCCCGACCCCGTCCCGCTGCGGCCGCAGTGGCTGGACCGGCTCCCGCTCTCGCCCCGGCGGCGCGACTACCTCCGGCTCTCCCGCACGGCGACCTACAGCTTCCTCACCGCGCTCCCGCTGCTTGTCGGCTACCACACGCTCGTCCTCGTGGCGAGCGGCGGGCCGGCCGGCGTCCGCGTCGGGGCCGAGGTCTGGATCACCCGCCTCCTCGCCGCCTTCGGGGCGACGGGGATGCTCGCGCTCGGCGTGGCGGTGCTGCTCGTCGGGATCGGGGTGTTCGTGTGGGAGCGGAAGAAGGACATCCCGATCCGCCGGGAGTACCTCGGCTGGATGATCGCCGAGGGCGCGGTCTACGCCGTGCTCCTGGCGCTCACGATTGGCTGGGTGGTTGGGGTGCTGTTCGCGTCCGCGTCCGCCACCTCCGCGCCTGACGCGCTGGCGGCGCAGGTCGGGCGGCCGGGGCGGTTCCTGCTCGTGGCGCTCTCGCTCGGCGCGGGGATCTACGAGGAGCTGGTCTTCCGCGTGCTCCTCGTCGGCGGGCTGTTCCTCGCCCTCCACCGACTGACGGCGTGGGAGCGGGGCCGGGCCTACGTCGCCGCGGCGGTCGTGGGGGCACTGGTTTTCAGCGCGGTCCACTACCTCGGCGCGCTCGGCGACACGTTCGCGCTCTCCTCGTTCACGTTCCGGTTCCTGTTCGGCCTGGCGCTCAACGCGGTCTTCCTCGTCCGAGGCTTCGGCATCGCCGCGTGGGCGCACGCGCTCTACGACATACTCGTCGTCACGCTCTTGAGCTGACCGATGCCCCGCCTCTTCGTCGCCCTCGACGTGCCTGCCGACGTTCGGGACGCGCTCGCTGCTCTCCGCACGGACCTCGACGGCGTGCGGTGGACCCGGCCGGCACAGCTTCACCTCACCCTTCGCTTTCTCGGGGACACGGATGCCGCACGGATTCCCGACCTCGAAGCCGCTCTCGCCGAGATCGCCGCGCCACGGCTCGCCCTTCGGCTCGGCGGACTCACTGCCTTCCTCTCGCCCCGCCGACCTCGCGTGCTCGTGGCCCGCGTCGCGCCGGACGAGGCGCTCGCGGAGCTTCAGCGGCAGATCGAGGAGGCCGTGCAGGCGCTCGGGTGGGAGCCGGAGGAGCGGCCGTTCCGCCCGCACGTCACGCTCGCCCGGCTGAAGCATGCCGACCCCCGCGCTGTTCGCACCTATCTCGGCACCCGCACTGTGGGCGCGGCGTTCACCGCCGACGCCTTCCACCTCTGGGCCAGCACCCTCCGCCCCGCCGGAGCCCTCCACGAGCGGCTGGCTTCGTTCGAGTCTCACCCGCCCTAGCTCCTCCTGCCCCCGCCTCCCATGCAGAAAGTCAACCTCGCCGCCGCCTTTGCCTCGTTCGACGAGCGGTGGTCGCCGCGCGTGGCGGCCGAGCTGAACGGGCAGCAGGTCCGGCTCGCCAAGCTCGAAGGCCCGTTCGTGTGGCACCGCCACGAGCACGAGGACGAGCTGTTCCTCGTGGTCCAGGGCCGCCTCACGCTCCGGCTCCGCGACCGCGACATCGAGCTGGAAGAGGGCGAGCTGTTCGTCGTCCCGCGCGGCGTCGAGCACCTCCCCGTCGCCGAGGCCGAGTGCCACGTCCTCCTCTTCGAGCCGGCCTCGACGCGCAACACGGGCGAGGTCGAAAGCGAGCGGACCGTCCGCGCCCTGAAGCGGCTCTGAGAGTGTGTCTATGAAGAGGCGGATCGAGGCGAACGCGAGCGAGTCGCCCGAGATTGAGGCGCGCGAAGCAGCCGTAGCCCCGCTACGGCGATGCAGCGCAACGAGGAGATCGGGCGGCGCAGCCGCGGGCCGGCCGATTCCGACTTCATAGACAGACTCTGCGGCACCCCCACCGGAGTACTACGCCCCGGCCGCTCGCGTTTTGTAGATGCTCGGGGCGGGGCACGGAGCGCGTACCTTCCCGCCCCTCTTCCCTACGCTCCCCTCCCACGATTCGCAAGGTCTCGATGACCCGCAGGACGCCGTTTCTCCTTCTCGCCCTCTTCGCCGCGCCGCTGGCCGCTCAGACCACCGGGGTCGAGTTCGTCTGGTCGGGCGCGCTCCAGCCGACCTCGGCCCGCGTCGTGGCCGGTCTCGCCGAGGGCACCGACAGCGTCCGCGTCGCGCTCTCCGACGGCGACACGTTCGAGGACCCGTTCTTCTCGGCCTTCCGGTCCGTGAACGAGGACAGCCGGACGGTCACCTTCTCCTTCGACGCGCTCGCGCCGGACACGCCGTACCGCTACGCGGTCGAGGTGGGCGGGGCGCTCGACACGCTCCGGGCGGGGCGCTTCCGCACGGCCCCGGACGGCCCGGCCTCGTTCCGCCTCATCGCCGCCGGCTGCGCCATTACCGGCTCGGACCGCCCCGTCTTCGACGTGATCCGCCACCAGGACCCGCTCTTCTTCCTCCACATCGGCGACATGCACTACGAGAACATCGAGTCGGCGGACCCCGAGGCCTACCGTCAGGCGTACCGCAACGTGCTGGCCTCGCCGTCCCAGGCGGCGCTCTACCGCAGCACGCCGATTGCCTACGTCTGGGACGACCACGACTACGGCCCCAACAACAGCGACCGCCGCTCACCGGGCCGCGACGCCGCCCGCCAGGCCTACCAGGAGATGATTCCGCACTACCCGCTCGCGGCCGGTCTCGGGAATGTCCCCATCTTCCAGTCGTTCGCCGTGGGGCGGCTCCGGTTCATCCTGACGGACCTGCGCTCCTCGCGCCAGCCCTACCGCCGCGGCTTCCAGACCATCCCGACGATGATGGGGGAGCGCCAGAAGGACTGGTTCAAGGAGGAGCTGCTGCGGGCGCACGAGGCCGGCGAGGTCATCGTCTGGGTCAGCAGCGTGCCGTGGATCTACCGGCGCAACCCCGAGAGCGATAGCTGGGGCGGCTACGCCGAGGAGCGCGAGGAGATCGCCACCTTCATCGCCGACCACGGCATCCGCAACGTCGTGATCGTGGCTGGCGACTCCCACATGATCGCGATGGACGACGGCACCAACAGCGACTACGCCGACGGCGGCGGCGCGCCGATCCCGGTCGTCCAGGCCGCCCCGCTCGACCAGGCCGGCTCGACGAAGGGCGGCCCCTACAGCGAGGGCGAGTTTCCGAGCCCGAGCCTCTTCCCGCCGCACAACGGCCAGTGGGTGCTGATGGACGTCGAGGACGACGGCGGCGACGAGGTGTGCATCGCCTGGACGGGCTACCGGACGCGGTGGGACCGCCCCAGCTCGTTTCCCCTCGTGGAGATGGAGCGCTGCTTCGAGGTCCCGGCCTTCCGGCCCGCCCAGGAAGAGGCCGGCGACGACCTCGGCGCGGGGCAGTGACTCGGTTGAGGCTGGAGGGATGGGAGGGGTTTCGGCGCGTGCTCGCCCGCTCTGCCCTCCTGCCGCTGTTCCTCGCCCTGGCCGGCGGGTGCCGCGAGCCGGGCGGCGGGGCGCGCCTCGCCGCGAGCGTCGCGCTGCCCCCGGCGGCGTTCGTCTGGTCCGGGGCGCTCACGCCGACCTCGGTCCGCCTCGTGGCCGGACTGAAGACGGCGAGCGACAGCGTCCGGCTGCGCCTCGATCCCGAGCCGGACGCGGTGCCCGCCGCGCGGTCGGCGGCCTTCGCCGTGGGGCCGGGCGGGACCGTCGCCACGGCCGACCTGACGGGGCTGACGCCCGGCGCGCGCTACGCCTACGCGTTCGAGGCCGAGGGGCAGGTCCTCCAGAGCGGCAGCTTCCGCACGCCGCAGCGCGGGCCGTTCTCCTTCGAGGTCGCCGTGGCCGGGTGCGCCCTCACCGGCTCGGACCGCCCCGTCTTCGACGTGATCCGCCACCAGGACCCGCTCTTCCTCCTCCACGTCGGCGACCTGCACTACCTCAACATCGCCCTCGACAGCCCCAACGCGTTCCGCCGGGCCTACGGCCGGGTCCTGCGCTCGCCCCGGCAGGCGGCGCTCTACCGCAGCACGCCGATTGCCTACGTCTGGGACGACCACGACTACGGCCCCAACGACAGCGACCGGACCGCGCCGGGCCGCGAGGCCGCCTGGCAGGTCTACCGCGAGCTCGTCCCGCACTACCCGCTCGCAGGCGACGGCCCGGTCTACCAGGCGTTCACCGTCGGCCGCGTCCGCTTCATCCTGACCGACCTCCGCTCGATGCGCGACCCCAAAGACGCCGAGGGTATACGGACCATGATGGGGACCGAGCAGAAGGCGTGGTTCGAGCGCGAGCTCCTCGCGGCCTCGGGCCGCTACCCGGTCATCGTCTGGGTCAGCACCGTCCCGTGGATCGCGCCCCCGGTGCCGGCAGCCGACCACTGGGGCGGCTTCGCCGAGGAGCGCCGCGAGATCGCCGACTTCATCAAGGAGCGCGGCATCCGAGGCGTCGTCGTCCTGGCCGGCGACGCGCACATGATCGCCGTTGACGACGGCACCAACAGCGACTACGCTACGGGCGGCGGCGCGCCGGTCCCGGTCGTCCAGGCCGCCCCGCTCGACCAGACCGGCACAGAGAAGGGCGGACCGTATAGCGAAGGGGCCTACCCCAACCCGTCGACGCTCCCGCCGCACCCCGGCCAGTGGGTCTCGATGGCCGTCCGCGACGACGGCGGGCCGGAGGTCTGCGTGGACTGGACCGGCCACCGCACGGCCTGGCGCACCACCGCCACCGAAGAGGTCGTGCGCTGGGGCCGCTGCTTCGCCGCCGCGCCGCCTCCCGAGGCCGTGCCGGGCTCGCTGCGGGCGGGTGCCCCCTCGATCACGGTACGCGTCGGGACGCCCTGAGAAGAAGCCTTCTGTGAGGCCGACGAATGCCGTGATCCTTCACGGTCTGGGCCGGCCGCGCTCGCTACCTTGCTCTCTCGTCCCGACGCGGACCCCGGCCGCCGGGGCCGCGTTGCTTTTTACCCGCCGGAGGCCGTGTCCGGCGACTCCGTCATGGCCTACGCATGGGTACCGGCGGCCTCGCGCGCCTTGCCGGGACCACCGTTCCCTCATGCTCGGCACTACTCAGCATCACCGGACCCAGCCTAGCCCCGCCCTCATGGACGTCACCATCACCGAACGCTCGCCGGTCGACTTCGACCTCGACATCCGCGCCACGCGCGAAGAGCTGGAGCCGCGCCTCACGAAGGCCCTCAAGGCGCAGCGCAAGCAGATGCATCTCAAGGGCTTCCGGCCCGGCAACGTCCCGCTCTCGCTCGCCCGGAAGATGCACGGAGAGGAGATCGCCGCCCGGATCGCCGAGGAGGTCATCGGCGAGGCCTACCGCGACGAGGTCGCCGACGACCCCGCGCGCGACGTGCTCGGGCAGCCGCTCCTGGCCGCGCTCGAGTTCGGCCCGGGCCAGGACCTCCACGCCGTCGTCCGCTTCGGCGTCCGGCCGCCGGTCGAGATCGCCGACCTCTCGGGGGTGCAGGTGCGCCGCCTCGTCCGCCCGATCACCGACGAGGACGTCGAGCAGGAGATGCAGCGCCGCCTCCGCCGCCAGGCCGTCCTCACCCCGAGCGACGCCGCCGCCACCGAGGACGACGTGCTCGTGGTTGACCTCCAGCGGCTCGACCGGCAGACCGACACCCCGATCATCGGCGAGCGGCAGGCCGGCCAGGAGGTCGCGCTCGACGACGAGCGCCTCCGCGCCGAGATGCGCGCCGCCCTCCTCGGCAAAAAGGCCGGCGACGCCTTCAAGCTCGACCTCCCCCACCAGCACGCCGAGAGCGACGAGCCTGCCCCTGATCCCCGCTTTCGCGGGGAGGCCGAGGGCCACACCGACCGCTTCCTCGTCACCGTGCGCGAGGTCAAGCAGCGCGACCTGCCGGCCCTCGACGAGGCCTTCGTGAAAGAGCACACCGCCGACCGCGTCGAGACCGTCGAGGGCTTCCGCGCGCTCGTCCGCTCGGAGATGGAAGGGGCGTGGGAGCGGATGTCCAGCGAGATGATGCGCGAGGAGATGGTCCGGGCCGTCCTCGACGCCCACGACTTCGCCGTGCCCGAGACGCTCGTCGAGGTCGTGCTGAACGGCATGGTCGAGGAGGTCGCCAAGCAGAACGACGGCGAGCTGCCGCCGGGGTTCGACTACGCCGGGTTCCGCGCGGCCAACCGCGAGCCGGCCGAGGCGCAGGTCCGGTGGATGCTCTTCCAGGACCGGCTGATGGAGGAGGAGGAGATCACGCTCGAGGAGGCGGACTTCGAGGCCGAGTTCGAGCGTATGGCCGCCGGTGGGCCGTTCGACACGGCGACGCTCAAGCAGTTCGTCGGGCAGCAGCCGCAGCTCCTCGAGGGCATCCAGCAGCGGGTGCTGACGGGCAAGCTGTTCGACGCGCTCGCGGGCCGCTTCGAGGTCGTCGAGAAGACGCAGGCCGAGCTGGAGGCCGAGCGCGAGGCTCAAGAGGCCGAGCCGGCCGGCCGATAGCGTACCTGACCCCCCGCGTTTCGGTCCATGGCTACCGCTCAGGGACCGAAACGCAGTCCCCCGTGGCGAGGGGGCCCGTCGCGCGCCGCGAGAAGCGACG
>JBBSMV010000082.1:0-10928 GCA_038232975.1 Rhodothermales bacterium | reverse complement strand
GGTCGAAGCCGCGCGCGAGCTTGTCGAGGTGGTAGGCGATGTCGGGCAGGCGGTAGGTCGGCTCGCCAGAGGACTTGACGAGGACGGTGTCCACCTCCTGCTCGCCGTCTTCGTTGGTCACCGTCTTGCCGAGCGCGCCGGTCCTGAACCACACCGCGCCCTCGCGGTCGTAGGCGAGGTCGCGCTCGCGGAGCCGCTCGACCACGTCCCACACGGCGTCGGAATCGTAGAGCGAGCGCTCGTTGAAGTGCTCGTCCATCTCGACCCCGAGGCGGCGCAGCGTCGCCTCGATGTCGGCGAAGATCGCGGTCCGCGCGGTCTGCTGGAACAGGGCGGTGTCGTCCGCGCCGAGCAACCCGTCGCCGTGCTCGTCCAGGAGCGTCTGGGCGATGTCGGTGATGTAGTCGCCTCTGTAACCTTCGTCGGGAAACGTCTCGGGGACGACGGTGCCGTCGGCGAGCGTCTTCTTCGGAAGGTTTGGGTCGAGTAGCGCTTCGTATCTCGCCCGGACGCTCTGGCCGAGGACGCGCATCTGCCGGCCGGCATCGTTGAAATAGTATTCCCGCGTGACCTCGTAGCCGCTCCAGTCCAGCAGGTTGGCAATCGTGTCGCCGAGGACGGCGTTGCGGCCGTGCCCGACGGTCAGCGGCCCGGTCGGGTTGGCCGAGACGTACTCGACGATCGCGGTCTTGCCCGTCTTCTCCGCCCGGCCGAAGTCCGCGCCCTGCGCCAGAATCTCGGCGACGCCGTCGGCGAGGTAGGCGTCGGCGAAGCGGAAGTTGATGAACCCCGGCCCGGCGATCTCGACAGCGGCGACCTGACGCTCGTCCAGGTCCAACTCGGCGACGAGGGCCTCGGCGATCTGCCGGGGCGCGCGGCGGAGCGGGCGGGCGAGCTGGAGCGCGGCGTTCGTGGCGAGGTCGCCGTGCTCCGCCTGCGCCGGGGTCTGAAACTCGACCTCGAACGACGCCGGGTCGAAGTCGGCCGGGAGGCCGTCGAGCGCGGCGAGCGCCGAGCGGAGGTGCTGCGTGAGATAGACGTTCATCGGGGCATCGGGCAGCGAGAGCACGATGATAGACACGCACGCGGCGGCAGTTCACCCCCAGCCCCGGTGCAGGCACGCATGATTCGGTGAATTCGCCGGAGCAGAGGACGGGATGGCGGGGGGACGTATTTTCGTCGCCCCCACCTCGTGCCCGTTCTATGCGCCTGCCCCATCTCGCCCTGCTGCTCGCCGTCGCCGCCTGCGCCTCGCCCGACGGCTCCGCAGACTCCCCCGTGGAACCCGTCTCGCTACCGGCTGCCGCCCCGGAGCTGAGCGTCGTGACCGACAGCCTCGTCACGCGCGACCCGGCCATCAACTACCGCATCGCCATCGGCTATCCGCAGATCGAAGGGTCGGACGACCCCGCCATCGCCCGGATCAACCGCGCCATCCGCGACACGCTCGTCGCCTTCACGATGAACGTCCGTCCCGACCCGGCCGACTTCACCGGCGACCCGGAGAACGACCGCCTCTACGTCGGCGAGGCCGAGGGCGGCCCGGCGCGCACCTTTCTCGGCGACGGCCTCTTCAGCAGCCGCGTTGACGTCTACCTCTACACCGGCGGCGCGCACGGGATCACGGTTGCCTTTCCGTTCACCTACGACCTCGCCACCGGCGAGCCGGTCCGCTCCGGCGACCTGTTCCGCCCCGGCGCGGCCGTGACCGATACGCTCGCCGCCCGCGCCACCGCCCGCCTCCGCGCGAGGCTCGGCGCAGGTGGCCTCTTCGACGACGCTGTGCCGGCCGAGCCGGACCTGTTCTCGGCCGTCACGCTCGGCGCGGACAGCCTGACTGTGTTCTTCGGTCCCTATGCCGTCGCGCCCTACGCGGCCGGCCCGCAGGAGGTGACGTGGGCCTACGCCGCCCTCCGCGACGTGCTCGACCTCTCCGGCCCCGTCGGCGCGCTCGCCGGTCGCTGAGCCGCCACTGCTCGCCTCTCCCACTCATCGCCGCTTCCATGCGCTTCGCTGCCGCCGTGCTCCTCGCCGCACTCCTCGGGTCCGGCTGCGCGCCCTCCGCCCCCTCCGGCCCCGTCATTGCCAATCCCGACACTCCCGACCCCGGCAATCCTCCTCCCTCCGAAGAGCCGGGCGGCGACGTAGTCCTCGACGGCGTCTCGGTCCTCGGCGAGTGGACCGCCATCGGCGCGCTCGACGAGCCCGACGCCGATGCCGACCTGCGCAGCGGCCTGCTCATCAAACGCCTCACGGTGCAGCCGGGCGGGCGGGCGACGCTCACCGGCGAGGACCGCCGTGCCGGGACCGGCCAGGAGACCTACGACGGCCGCATCACCGGCAACAGGCTCGACTTCGACGACCTCCCCGGCGAGGCCCTGCTCTCGCTCCGCACCGACGGCCGCCTCGTCCTGGCCGACCCGCGCGGCCGGCAGACGGTCTACGAGCGGGAGTGATGAGGTAGGAGGTCCTGGGTGGGAGGTACAGAACCTCGAACTCCCCACCTCCAACCTCAAACCCTGTAAATCGAGAACTCGTCGCGGCGGGCGTAGAGGTTCGTGGCGATGGCCACCAGGATCGAGTTCGCCAGCAGCGCCGAGCCGCCGTAGGAGACCAGCGGCAGCGGAATCCCGATCACCGGCACCACGCCGATCGTCATCCCGACGTTGATCAGGACGTGGGTCAGGAAGATGCCGGCCACGCCGGCGGCGAAGACCTTGATGAACGTGTGCGCCGCCCAGCTCCCGAGCGAGGCCAGCCGGATCAGCAGGTAGCCGAAGAGCACGAGCACCGTCATCGTCCCGAGGAACCCGAACTCCTCGCCGATGACCGTGAAGATGAAGTCCGTGGACTGCTCGGGGATGAAGGCGAGCTGCGTCTGTGTCCCCTGCATGTATCCCTTGCCGAAGAGGCCGCCGCTGCCGATGGCCGCCTTCGACTGGATCACGTGGTAGCCGGCGGTGCTGGCGAACGCCTCGGGGTTGGTGAAGGCGATGATCCGGCTGACCTGGTGGGGCTTGAGGATCTTCGTCAGCCCGATCCACGCTGCCATCCCGAAGACGCCGGTGAACAGGAACGCCGCTGTCGTCAGCCACTTGTCACGCGTGGCGGCGAGGATAGCGGCGGTGAAGAGGAGCGCGAAGATCAGGACGTAGGTCGGGAACGCCGCGTCGTTCTGGAAGACGGCGAGGTAGCCCGCCACCGCCGGGGCCACCATCAGCGCCATGAGCGAGAGCGGGATGCCGCCCCAGAAGAGCACGAACGGGATCATCGCCAGGTAGATCAGCGCCGTCCCCGTCTCGTTCTGGAGGACGATGATGACCACCGGCAGCATCACGATCCCGACGGCGACGAGCGCGTAGCGGAGCCGCCCGGTGCGCGCCTGCCGCGAGGCCAGAAACTTCGCCACGGCCAGCAGGGTGCCGATCTTCGCCAGCTCCGCCGTCTGCAGCCCGAACGGGCCGATGTAGAGCCACGCCCGCGCCCCGTTGACGACCCGCCCGAACAGCAGCGTCGCCACCAGGAGCGCGATCACGACCGCGTAGGCGGGGTACGCCGTCCGGTCCCACACCCGCGCCGGGACCAGCATGATCGCCGCGAAGGCGAGCGCCGAAATCCCGAACCACAGGAACTGCCGGTCGAAGTTCTTCTGCACCGAGGTCAGCAGGAACTCCGAGGCCGGGCCGTGGGTCGCGCTGTAGATCGCCGTCAGGCCGACCGCGACGAGGCCCGCCCACGCCAGCACGACCGTCCAGTCAATGTTGCGGTACCAGGTGCGGTTCATACGTGTTCGGTGCAGTAGGGGCGACGCATGCGACGCCCCACAGGGTCAGCATGCGTCGCCCACAGGGTCAGTTGCTCTCGATGGCGTTCTCGATGGGCGCGCTCCGCTGCGCCTGCGTGAACGCAACGAGCTCGGGCCGCTTGACCTCGCCGGTGAGGTACTGCTCGATCATCAGGCTCGCAATCGGGGCCGCCGCCGTCGAGCCGAAGCCGGCGTTCTCGATGATCACGCCGACGGCGATCTGCGGATCGTCGGCCGGGGCGTAGGCGATGAAGACCGAGTGGTCCTTGCCGTGCGGGTTCTCGGCCGTCCCCGTCTTGCCCGCCACCGCGATGCCCGGGATCTGCGCCCGCCGCGCGGTGCCGGCCTCCACCACCAGTTCCATCCCGCGCTTGACGATCTCGAAGTTGTGCTCGGAGATCGGGATTTGCTCGAAGCGGTGGCGCGGGTGGATTTCCTCGCCGGTCTCGGTGTTCACCTCGTAGTCCACGAGGTGCGGGGTGACGAGCTTGCCGTCGGTGGAGACGGCGGCGGCGTAGCGGGCGAGCTGGAGCGGCGTCGCGCCCATGTTGCCCTGCCCGATGCCGAGGTTGACGGTGTAGCCCGGCCCCCAGCCCTGCGGGAAGACGCGGTCGTAGTACGACGAGTCCGGGATCAGGCCGGGGCTCTGGTCGGGGAAGTCGAGCGGGGCCAGCGTGCCGAAGCCGAAGCGGTGGGCCCAGTTGCTGAACGTGTCGAGGTTCATCCGCTTGCCGTTGATGCGGTCGTTCATCAGGCGGAAGAAGAACGTGTTGCACGAGACGCGGATGGCCTCCTTGACCGAGATGCTGCCGTGGGCACCGCCGTGGCACTTGAAGAGCCGCCCGCCGAGGACGTAGCCGCCGCCGCAGTAGAGCTTCGTGTCCTCGGTGATGATCCCCTCCTCGAGGGCGACCGAGGCCATGAATGGCTTCCACGTCGAGCCCGGCGGCTGGTACATCTGGGTCGCCCGGTTGAAGAGCGGCTTGGCCTTGTTGCGGTAGATGTAGTCGACGAACTCCTGGTTCATCCGGCCGGCGAACTTGGTCGGGTCGTAGTCCGGGGCGCTCACCATGGCGATGATGCCGCCGGTGTTGACGTCGAGGGCGACGGCCCCGCCGCGCATGTTCACCATCAGGCTCTCGGCCAGGGCCTGCACCTTGGCGTCGAGCGTGAGGTGGAGCTCGTAGCCGCTCTGCGGGTCGATGTCCTCGCGGCCCTCCTCGAAGGGCATCACCTCCATGCCGTGGACGTTGACCAGCACGAAGTCGCGCCCCGGCCGGCCGCGCAGCACCGTCTCGTACTCCTTCTCGACGCCGGCCTGGCCGACGATGTCGCCGAGGGCGTAGCCCTGCTGGCGCATCTGGTCGAGCTGGCCCTCGGTGATCTCGCGGACGTAGCCGAGCACGTGCGAGGCGCGCGCGTCGGTGTGGTAGCCGCGCTTCTGGGCGATCTCGAAGCCGACCCCCGGCAGCCGCCAGCTCTCCTCCTTGACGCGGGCAAACGCCTGGAACGGGATGTCCTTGAGGAAGAGCGAGGTCTTGTACGACGAGTAGTCGCTGATCTCGGCGTACTTCGCCTCGGCGAGCGAGTCCGAGACCCCGGCGAGGCGCGCCAGGAGCGGGAGCTTCTCGCGCTCGAAGTAGCGCGGCGCGAGGGTGAGCGAGTAGATCGGCTCGTTGTCGACGAGCAGGAGGCCGCTGCGGTCGTAGATCAGCCCGCGCGCCGGGCCGACGACCTTCTGGTCGACGGAGTTGGCGAGGGCCTCGTCGATGTACTGCGCCCGGTCGAGGAGCTGCATCCGGACGAGCTGGAGGGCCAGAAGCCCGAGGAGGAGGACGACGGCCCCGGCGAAGATTTTCAGCCGGAGGCCGCTTCGCTCCTGCACGGCAGTGGTATCGGGTTTCATCGGGTGTAGGTCGTAAGGGAGATCGAGGACAGACAGAACGCGGCGCGCGGCACCATTAGTTCGGCGCTCCAACTTACACGCCGCGCGCGGCGCGCGGATTCTTCCGTTACACATCTTTGATACTTCGCCAGGTACGTTCCTCGTCCCGCGCGCGTTCTCCCTCCACCGATTCCCAGTTCACCGCCCGCTCTCCACCGGTCACCGCCGGCTGCCTGCCGTCCAGCCCCTTTGCGCCTCGGCCGGCAGAACCGCCTCGGGAATATCGGGTACACCGACCTATCCGCTGCGCTACGCACCGCTTCCGCACCGGCTTCACTAGTCTCGTCACCGATCCCGGAGGGCAGTTCCCGGTCCCTCTGTTACCCGCCGCCGCCTCACGCCCGGCTCTCTAAGAGTGTGTCTATGAAGAGGAGGACCGAGGCGAAAGCGACGCGGTCAAGGCGTGCGAAGGGACGCGTCCCGGAGCAGACGATGCGGAAGCATCGGCGATGCAGCACAACGCAGACCCCGTCGGTTGCAGCCGCTTGCAGCCCGCGTCCGACTTCATAGACAGACTCTAAACCCACCGTTCCAGCAACGCGCTCGTCCCTGTCGCCGCCTCCCGCGAGGCGGTGGCGCTGACCCCCGGCCTCCTTTATGACTGCACCCGCGCTCCGCCTCCTGACGCTCCTCGCCGCCGCGCTCTTCCTCGCCGCCCCGGCGCAGGAGGCCGCCGCGCAGTACTTCGGCCGCAACAAGGTCCAGTACGACGACTTCGACTTCCGCGTGCTCGAGACCGAGCACTTCGACATCTACTACTACCCCGAGGAGGAGCAGGGCGTCCGCGACGCCGCGCGCATGGCCGAGCGCTGGTACACCCGCCTCTCGGCGGTCCTCGACCACGAGTTCACCGAGCGCAAGTCTATCATCCTCTACGCCGACGACGCCGACTTCCAGCAGACCAACGTCATCGGCGGCCTCGTCGGGCAGGGGACCGGCGGCGTGACCGAGGGCTTCAAGCAGCGGATCGTGATGCCGCTGACCGGCTCCTACGAGGACACCGACCACGTCCTCGGGCACGAGCTGGTCCACCAGTTCCAGTACGACATCTCCCAGAAGGGCGGGCAGTTCTCGAGCTTCATCCGGCTCCCGCTCTGGATCATCGAGGGCATGGCCGAATACTTCTCGGTTGGGCGCGAGGACGTCCACACGGCGATGTGGCTGCGCGACGCCGTGCTCCGCGACGCCTTCCCGACGCTCGAGCAGCTCTCGCGCGACCCGCGCTACTTCCCCTACCGCTACGGCCAGGCATTCTGGGCCTACGTCGGCGGCACCTACGGCGACGAGGGCGCGGTGAACCTCTTCAAGACCTCGCTGGCGATGCAGCTCGACTCGGCGATCGTGAGCGTGACGGGGCTGACCCCCGACTCGCTCGGGGCGCGCTGGGGCCGGGACGTGGCCGACACCTACGCGCCGCTCGTCCGGGGGATGGAGGCCCCGCCCTACGCCAACGAGGACCGCGTGGACGTCGCCGAGATCGAGGCGCGGCTCGACTCGCTCGGCGTCGGCGAGATGGCCGGCCGGCGGCGGCTGGCGCGCGAGCTCGACGGCGGCGACGTCAACGTCTCGCCGTCGGTCAGCCCGGACGGGCGCTACGTGGCCTTCCTCTCCGAGCGTGACCTCTTCGGGATCGACCTCTTTCTGGCCGACGCCCGCACCGGCGAGGTGATCAAGAAGCTCGGCGACGTCAGCCGTGACGGGCACCTCGACGCGCTCCGGTTCATCAACTCGGCCGGCACCTGGAGCCCCGACGGCAAGAAGTTCGCCTTCGTCGTCTTCGTCGGGGGCGACAACGAGATCGCGGTGCTCGACGTGGACTCCCGGCGGATCGAGCGGCGTATCCGTATCACCGGCATCGGCGCGGTCAAGGACCCGGCGTGGAGCCCCGACGGCCGGCGCATCGCCTTCACCGGGATCAAGGGCGGCCTCTCCGACCTCTACCTCGTCGACGTCGAGGGCGGCACGGCGCGCCAGCTCACCAACGACCGCTACATGGACCTCCAGCCGGCGTGGAGCCCCGACGGGCAGACCCTCGCCTTCGCCACCGACCGCGGGCCGGGGACCTCGTTCGACCGCCTTGCGACGGCCGCCCCGCGCCTGGCGCTCTTCGACCTGGGCACGAGCGAGATCAGCCTGCTCTCGCTCTTCGAGGGGGCCAAGCACATCAACCCGCAGTTCAGCCCCGACGGCGCGAGCCTCTACTTCGTCTCGGACCGCGGCGGCTTCTCGAACGTCTACCGCACGGAGCTCGAGTCGGGCGAGGTCTTCCAGGTGACCGAGATCGCCACCGGCGTCAGCGGCATCACGTCGCTCTCGCCGACGCTGTCGGTCGCGGCGCAGACCGGCCTGGTGATGTTCTCGGTCTTCGAGTCGCAGAGCTACAACGTCTACGCGCTCGAGCCGGACGAGGCGCAGGGCACGCCCGTCGGCGCGTTCGACGCCGCCGTGACGGATGACGTGGACGACCTCGACGGCCGGACCGTCGCCTCCGTAGCCGGGCTCCTGCCGCCGGTCGACGCGCTCGACCGGAGCAAGGTGGACCGCTACCTCGCCGACGCCGGCACCGGCCTGCCCGAGACGCGGAGCTTCCCCGACCAGCCCTACCGCGCCCGCCTCGGCCTCGACTTCGTGACCCAGCCCTCGGTCGGCGCGGGCTATGACCCGTACTACGGCTTCGGCGTCGGCGGCGGCGTGGCGATGCGCTTCTCGGACGTGCTCGGCAACAACGTCCTCGGCGCGACCGTCCAGGCCAACGGCTCGTTCAAGGACATCGGGGCCCAGGTGTTCTACCTCAACCAGCGCCGCCGGCTCAACTGGGGCGGGACCGTCTCGCACATCCCGTTCCTCCAGGTCTTCGGGGTCGTGGACGAGATCGAGAACTGCGTCGACGGCAACGGCAACCGCTGCCTCATCCCGACGCGCATCTACCAGCGGATCTACCTCTCGCAGGCCGCCGCCCTGGCGGCCTACCCGCTCTCGCAGACGCGCCGCTTCGAGGGCAGCGCCGGCTACCGCCGCATCGGGTACGACCTGGAGATCGACCGGGCCTCGCTCACGGAGAGCGGGGGCATCCGGTTCGACCGGGAGAACCTGGACCCGGCCGAGCTCGGGGCCGAGCTTCCGACGCTGCACCTCGCCGAGGCCGGCGTCGCCTACGTCGGGGACTACTCGTTCTTCGGCTTCACCTCGCCGGTGCGCGGCGGGCGCTACCGCTTCGGCCTCGACGCGACGGCCGGCTCGCTGAACTACCTCACCGCCACGGCCGACTACCGGCGCTACCTCTTCGCCAAGCCGTTCACGCTCGCCGCGCGCGCCCTCCACTTCGGCCGCTACGGCTCCGACGCCGAGAGCGGCGAGCTCTTCCCGCTCTACCTCGGCTACGGCACGCTCGTGCGCGGCTACCGCTCCACCACGTTCGAAGCCGGTGACCTCAGGTTCCTCCTGGACCGGCTCTACGGCAGCAAGCTCGGCGTGGCGAACCTCGAGCTCCGCCTCCCGTTCTTCGGCACGAGCGAGTTCGGCCTCATCAACTTCCCCTACCTCCCGACCGAGCTGACGCTCTTCGCCGACGCCGGCATGGCGTGGGGCAACACGGGGGAGCCGTTCTTCTTCTCCTCGGACAACATCCTCGGCCGCTCCTTCAGCGAAGCCAAGCCGATCTACAGCGCCGGGGCCTCCGCCCGCGTCAACGTCCTCGGCGCGCTGATCCTCGAGGTCTACTACGCGCTCCCGTTCTCGCGCCAGGGCACGCCCGGCGTCTGGGGCATCAACTTCTCGCCGGGCTGGTAAGGGGCGGGCTGGTAAGGGGAGTGTCGAGTTGCGATTGGGGATTTTGGATTGGTTTCTCTGTGCAACCAATCCAAAATCCCCGGTCTAAAATCCAAAATGTACCCTCTCCTCCGCCCCCTCCTCTTCCGGCTCGACGCCGAGGCGGCGCACGGGGCGGCGGTGCGGGCAGCACGGCTCGGGCAACGGGTGCCGGCCCTGCTGCGGCCGTTTCGGTTCGAGGACCCGGCCCTCGGGCAACGGCTGTGGGGACGCGAGTTCGCCAATCCCGTCGGGCTGGCGGCGGGGTTCGACAAGAACGCGGCGCTCGTCCGCTTCTGGGCGGCGCTCGGGTTCGGCTTCGCCGAGGTCGGCTCGGTGACGGCGCGGCCGAGCGCGGGCACCCCGGCCCCGCGCGCCTTCCGGCTGCCCCGAGACCGCGCCCTCGTCAACCGGATGGGGCTGAACAACGACGGGGCCGACGCCGTGGCCGAGCGCCTGCGTGAGGCATCGCGCGCGATCCCGCTCGGGATCAACCTCGCCAAGACGCACGACCCGGCGATCCTCGGAGAGGCAGCGACGGAGGACTTCCTCTATAGCTTCCGCCGCCTCGCGCCGCTGGCGGACTACGTCGCGCTCAACGTCTCGTGCCCCAACACCGCCGAGGGCAAGACCTTCGAGGAGCCGGTCGCCTTCGACGGCCTCCTCACCGCCGTCATGGCCGAGCAGGAGGCGCTCGGTCTCCGGGTGCCGGTCCTCGCCAAGCTCTCCCCACCCGCCGACCTGAGCTTCGATCTCGGCCCCGTGGACGAGCTCGTCGGCATCGCCCTCGCGCGCGGCGTCGCGGGCTTCGTGGCGACGAATACCGCCGGGGACCGCGCCGGCCTTCGCACCGAGGCGGCGCGGCTCGCCGAGATCGGGCGCGGCGGACTCAGCGGCCGCCCCCTCGCCGACCGCGCGACGGCGCTCGTCCGCCACCTCTACCGCCGGGCCGAAGGCCGCCTGCCCGTCATCGGCGTCGGCGGGGTGGACTCGGCCGAGGCGGCCTACGCGAAAGTCCGGGCCGGGGCGTCGCTCGTCGAGGTCTACACCGGGCTGGTGTACGAAGGGCCGGGCCTCGTCGGCCGGATCAACCGCAGCCTCGTCCGGCTGCTGGAGCGCGACGGGTTCGCCTCCGTCGGCGAGGCGGTGGGGACGGCGGTGTGAAGCCTGGTGGGACCCCCCGCCCGGCTTGCGGTCGCACAGGCTGCGCCTGCGCTTCCAGCGTCACCGGGCTGTCCCCCTCGGCGAGCAGGGCTGCTAAGTTCTCATCGTCTCAGATGCAAAGATGGTAGTCATTCCCGCGAAGGCGGGAATCCAGAAGGCGTGCTGGGCGCTCTGGATTCCCGATCGGGGTCGGGAATGACGGTGCTT
>JBBSMV010000081.1:0-10973 GCA_038232975.1 Rhodothermales bacterium | reverse complement strand
TTCGGCACGTTCGGGCCGACGGAGAACTACACGCACGTCCCGGCCGTCGGGAAATGGGTGCTGGCGCTGCTGATGATGGCCGGGCGGCTGGAGATCTTCACCGTGCTCGTCCTCTTCGCCCCCGGCTTCTGGCGACGCTGAGGGAGGGCAGGGCGTGGGAGGAAGGGATGGGGTGAGGGCGGTGACGGTGCAACGCGGGACACGGCACTCCCCGTCGTGACGCGCCGTAGGGGCGCAAGGCATTGCGCCCTGGGCGGGAAGGGCACTTCGCCGACGGTCTCACCCGCCGATCCGAAGACGCTCGATGTCGTCGAACGAGGCGGTCACGGTGCCGTCGTCGGCGACGAACCGGGAGCCGGCGTCGGGCGGGAGGCGGAGGAGGTCGAACGGCGCGCGGCGCGGGCGGCTGCCGAGCGCCTCCTCGACGAGCGCGGCGAAGGGGGCGAGCGGCGTGGCCCACTTCGCCACCGTGAAGTGCGTCGCTGGGAAGCGGCGCACGAGCGAGGCGATCTTGCCCGCGCCGACCTTGCCCGCCTCGCCCCAGAACACGGGCCGGCTGGTGGCATCGAGCTGCACGAGGTCCGGCTTGTAGCGGTCGCCGATGGGGACTTCGACGGCGAGGTCGGGGTAGGCCGGGAGGTAGAGCGCCCACAGGAACGCCTTCATCAAAACGTGCTCGAGGCTCTCCTGCTGCCGCTTGACGAAGACGACCTGCTGCGGGCCGGCCGGCGACGGGGCGCGGAGGGTGAGCTTGCGGCGGAGGAGAAGGTCGGAGCGCATCGGGCGAGCGGGAGGTCTCCTGAACCACCGCTGCCGCTCAGAGTTCGCGCACGACGCGGCACGGGTTGCCGCAGGCGAAGACGCCGGCCGGGACCTCCTCGAGCACGACGCTGCCCGAGCCGATCGTGCTGCCTGCGCCGACGATGACGCCGGGGTTGAGGATGCTCCCGCCGCCGATCCACACGTCGTCGCCGATGGTGACGGGGGCGGCCTGCTCGAGGCCCTCGGACCGCTGCGCCGGGTCGAGCGGGCGGGCGACGGCGTAGACGTGGACCCCCGGCCCGAGGCGCACCCGGTCGCCGATGGTGATCGTCCCGACGTCCACGAGCACGCAGCCCGGCCCGGCGACGAAGCCCACGCCGACGGTGATGTGCCGGCCGTACTCGCAGAAGAGCGGGGCGTCCACCTCGGCCCCTTCGCCGAGCGCCGCCACGATGCTGGCGAGTGCACGCGTGCGCTCCGTGCGCCGGTCCTCGGGCGTGGCGTTGAAGGCCGCGACGAGGCGGCGGGCCTTCTGGCGGAGCAGGATCAGGCTGGGGTCCGTGCTGCGGTGGGCCAGCCCGGCGCGCAGCCGGTCGAGGGCGGAGGGAGCCGTAGTCTGCATAGCGAGAAAGGACTTGCTTTTGGGGGACGCCGTGGGTTTATTGCGGGGGTATCGTCCACGGCGAGGCAAACATGAAACAGGACACGATCTGCACCCTCCTCTTTCTCACCCTCGGTGCGCTGCCCGCGCTCGCGCAGACGCCTGACACCACGGCCGCCGCGCGTTACTTCCCGCTCGATGTCGGTAACGTGTGGGAGTACAGCGCCCCCGAACCTGACGACCGTCCTTACGTCGAGCGGCGGGAGGTCGTGGGAGACACGGTCGTCGACGGGCAGGCGTGGCGTGTCTGGCAGCGGGACAAATACGATCCCTATACCGACGAGCTATTCTGGCAGATTCGGCAGATCGTTCGGTTCGACACGGCTTCTGCCCGGCCTTTTGTAGGCTCTTCCAGTTTTCCCTTTGAAGCTTGCCCCCTCGACGCCGCCTTCGGAGCGGAGATCGATTGCTACGACACCGGCGAACCGCAGTTTTTGGTCGCGGGCGGGTACGGAGCCTCCATCACGATAAGCGGGCAGCAGGTGACGACGGCGGCGAGCCGTTCCCCGTCGCCGCCGAGGACGGGCCTTCCAAGTCGGCTCTCGCGCTCTCGGTCTATCCCAACCCCGCGTCCGGCGACGCGACGGTGCGCCTGAGCCTCGACGCGCCGCAGCGGGTGCGGCTCGCGGTCTTCGACGTGCTCGGCCGGCGCGTGCTCTCGGCGGACCTCGGCTGGGCGGTGGGCGAGGTGGCGCGCCGGATCAACACCGCGCGGCTCCCGGCCGGCGTCTACCTCGTCCGCCTCACCGGCGACGCCGGGGCGACGGCCACGGCGCACTTCGTCCGGCAGTAAACCGGACCGCCCGAAACAGACGTAGGGGCGACCGGCCGGTCGCCCCTACGAAGTCGGCCCTACGAAACGGTGTGCTGGGAAACGCGGCTAGGCAGTCGCCTCGATCCGCTCCAGGGCTTCGACGTTCGTGCGGACGTGCTCGGCCGACTCCCGCATCAGCTCCTGCTCGGCCTCGCTCAACTCGACCTCGATGATCTCCTTGACGCCTTCGCGCCCAAGCTTCACCGGGACGCCGATGAACATCCCGTCGCAGCCGTACTCGCCGCTCGTCCACGCCGCAACCGGCAGGACGCGGTTCGAGTCCTTGACGATGGCCTCGACCATCTCGGCCGCCGCCGCGCCGGGGGCGTACCACGCGCTGGTCCCCATCAGCCCGACGATCTCGCCGCCGCCGCCCTTCGTCCGCTCGACGATCTCGTTGATCCGGCGCTCGGGGAGGAGGTCGGTCACCGGCGTGCCAGCGACGGTAGTGTAGCGCGGGAGCGGGACCATGGTGTCGCCGTGGCCGCCGAGGAGCAGGGCCTGGATGTCCTTCACCGAGACGCTCAGCTCGGTGGCGAGGAAGGCGCGGTAGCGCGCCGTGTCGAGTACGCCGGCCATGCCCATGACGCGGTGGCTCGGGAAGCCGCTCGCCGTGTAGGCCACGTAGGTCATCACGTCGAGCGGGTTCGAGACGACGATGAGGATTGCGTTCGGGCTGCCCTGGGCGAACGCCTCGGTGACGCTGCGGACGATGCTCGCGTTCTTGGCGAGGAGATCGTCGCGGCTCATGCCGGGCTTGCGCGGGAGGCCGGCGGTGATGACGCAAATGTCGGAGCCTTCGGTGAGCGCGTAGTCGCTGCGGCCGGTGAGCTTCGTGTCGAAGAGGTGGATCGGGGCGGACTCCCACAGGTCGAGGGCCTTGCCCTGGGCGACGCCCTCCTGGATGTCGAGCAGGACGACCTCGTTCGCCATGTCCTTGCGGGCGACGCACTCGGCGACGGTCGCGCCGACGTTGCCGGCTCCAACGACGGTGACTTTCATAACAGTAGATGCTGGGTGAGGAGAGGAGGGGGTAGCAAGACGAGCGCAGCGGGGAGGCACCGGCTGCGTGGCGAGCCACAGCCAAGATAGAGGCCGCCCGGCCGCAGAGCGGACCGGAGGCGGAAACTCTGCGTGAAAACACGCCACCGCACGATGCGCCGCCGCGCGTCCGGGCAAGCGCCCGCCCTGGCTCGGCGCGGCTCGGACGTAGCTTCCGGCTCGCTCCCCGCCACGCCTCCTGATGCTCCGTCGCCTCGCGCTCTGCCTCGTCCTGGCCGGTCTCGCGCTGTCCGCCGCCGCGCAGCCTGCCCGGCCGCAGAATCTCGTCCTCCTCGTCCCCGACGGCCTCGGCCCGGCCGCGGTGACGCTGGCGCGGGACTTCTCCGGCGAACCCCTCGCGCTCGACGGCATCCTGAGCGGGGCCGTCGGCACGGCGTCCACGAGCAGCCGGGTGACGGACTCGGCGGCCTCGGCGACGGCCTACGCGAGCGGCATCCAGACCTACAACGGCGCGATTGGCGTGGACACGCTCGGGCAACCCGTCGGGACTATCCTCGAGGCAGCCGAGACGCGGGGCCTGGCAACGGGCCTCGTGGTGACGAGCCGGGTGACGCACGCGACGCCGGCCTCGTTCGCGGCGCACGCGCCGGACCGCTGGCAGGAGGAAGACATTGCCGCGCAGATGATGGGAGCGGGGCTTGACGTGCTCTTCGGCGGCGGGCGGCGCTTCTTCCTGCCCGAGGCCGAGGGCGGCGCGCGCACCGACGGGCGCGACCTCCTCGCCGAAGCGCGCCGCCGGGGCGCCGCCGTCGTCACCGACCCGGCCGCATTCGGGGAGATCGCTGCCGGGCCGGTCGTCGGCCTCTTCGCCGACGACCACCTCGACTACGAGATTGACCGGACCGATCAGCCGAGCCTCGCGGCGATGACGCAGGTAGCCCTCGGCATCCTGAGCACCGACCCGGACGGGTTCTTCTTGATGGTCGAGGGCAGCCGGATTGACCACGCCGCCCACGAGAACGACCCCATCGGGCTGGTCCACGACGTCCTCGCCTTCGACGCCGCCGTCCGGGTCGCGCTCGACTTCGCCGCGCGCGACGGCCGGACGCTCGTCGTCTCGGCGGCCGACCACGAGACCGGCGGCCTCAGCCTCGGCAGCGACGGGGTCTACGCGTGGTACCCGGACCGGCTGCGCCGCGCCACCGCCAGCGCCGACCGGATGCGCCGCCTCATCGCTGAGGACACGAGTGCCGAGGACACGAGCGCCGAGGCCATCCTGCGCCAATACGCCGCTTTAGACAGCCTCACGAGCGAGGAGCGCGCCGCCGTCGCGGGCGAGACGCCAGGCGCGCTCACGCTCGGCCGCCTCGTCAGCCGCCGCGCCCGCCTCGGGTGGACCACCAACGCCCACACCGGCGTCGACGTCGGGCTGTACGCCTTCGGGCCGGGATCGGAGGCGCTGCACGGCGTTTGGGCCAACGACGCGCTCGGCCGCTTCCTGGCCGAAGCCCTCGGCCTCGACCTCGCCGCAGCAACCGAGCGGCTCCGCGCCGAGTAGGGGGGCCGCCGCGCTCCGCGCTGAGGGTGTCAGGGCGTGGAGGGAATGGGAAAACTGCCACCAGGTTAATGGACCCTCGCGCAAAGCGCCCGTAGCGGCGAGACACGCCTCGCCCGTGGCACCCACCGTCGCTCGTTGCGCCGGTTGTAAGCGGTGTGTGCGGGGGCTATCTTCGCGCCGATCCGCTCGTCCTGACCGCCCACCACCTCCCCTTCATGGCTGACCCCTTCATGGCTGACCACATCCCCCGCGTCATCTGGGCGCTCTGGCTGCAAGGGCGCTCCGAAGCCCCCGGCGTGGTGGAGGCCTGCCTCGCGTCGTGGGAGAAGATGAACCCGGGGTGGGAGGTGGTCGTCCTCGACGAAAAAACAGCCGGCGACTACGTCGACGCGGACGCGATCGTCAGGTCGAACACGCCCTACATAGAAAGGCAGGCCGTATCGGACATCCTGAGGATCAACCTCCTCGCCGAGCGCGGCGGCGTGTGGGCGGACGCGACGTGCCTGTGCATGCGGCCCCTCGACGAGTGGCTCGGCGAGTACGCCTCGTCGGGCTTCTTTGCATTCGAGCGGCCCGGTGCCGACCGGCTGATCTCGAGCTGGTTCCTGGCCTCCGCCTCGGGCTGCGCCCTGACGGCGGCCTACCGCGAGGCCGTCAACGCGTACTGGAGCAAGAACACGTTCTCCGGCCGCTCGCCCCGAACCAACCAGGACGCCGGGAGGCTCCGGAGGGCCCTCGTGAGGCGGCTCCAGAAGCGGACCCGGAAGGACAGCCGGCTCCCTCGGCTGTGGTTCAGCTTCCCCGTGCGGAAGGGGCTCCGGACGTACCCGTACTACTGGTTCCACTACCTCTTCGCCGAGGTCGTCGCGCGGAACCGGGCGGCGAGGGAGGTCTGGTCACGGACGCCGAGGCTGAGCGCCGACGGCCCCCACCGGCTCCTGGCGCATGGCCTGCTCAACCCCCCCTCGGACGAGGTGCGAGCGGCCGTCGACGAGCGCCGCGAGCCGCTCTACAAGCTCACGTGGCACCTCTCCCCGGACGAGGTCCCGGCCGATTCTACCCTCGACTACGCGTTGCAGGCGGCCGGCGTGAGCAGGGACCCGTAGCCGGCAGAGCTGGAGTCCGCCACCGGCTCCGCCCTCGCGCTGCCCTCGCGCTGGGAGCCACGGCCGCTCCAGCACAGCGCGCCGAGTAGACCCCAGGCCTCGCCTGCCCGTCGCGGTGCCACGACGGTTGACAGCGCTAGACTGTAATCTAGCCCACGTCGTGTCCACGCAAGCGAGGGCAGGCCGCAGGTGGCGGGTTGGCTATCCTCCCGACTCCTTCCTACTCCTCTAGGTTCCTACTCCTCTAGGCCCCGTGCTGCTCGAAGACGCCACCTTCGTCGTCACCGACACCGAGACCACTGGGACGCGGGCGGGCGAGGACCGCCTCATCGAGATCGGCGCGGTCAAGGTGTGCGGCGGCGAGGTCGTCGGCACGTTCGAGCAGCTCATCGACCCGCAGTGCCACGTCCCGCGCCGGATCACGCGCATCACGGGGCTTTCGACGGCGAGCGTCTTCGGCGGGCCGATGGCCGCCGAGGTGCTCCCGCGCTACCTCGAGGTCCTCGGCGACGGCGTCCTCGTGGCGCACAACCTGTCGTTCGACCTCCGCTTCCTCCAGGCCGAGCTGGAGCGCAGCGAGTTGCCCCTCATCGAGAACGAGGCCGTCTGCACGGTCCGCCTCGCGCGGCGGCTCCTGCCGTCGCTGCCGTCGCGCGGGCTGACAGCGCTCATCGCCCACTTTGGGATCGAGGACCGCGCCCGCCACCGCGCCCTCGGCGACGCCGAGGCGACGGCCGAAATCCTGGGCCTCTTCCTCGACCGCCTCCGCTCGGGCTTCGGGCTGACGACCGTCGCCGACCTCGTGGCCTTCCAGCGGCGGCGCTACAAGGACGCGGCCGGCGAGCCGAAGCACGTCCGGCACATCCGCGAGACCTACCTGGAAGACCTCCCGGACCGGCCGGGGGTCTACTTCATGAAGCACAAGAACGGCGAGGTGCTCTACGTCGGCAAGGCCAAGAGCCTCCGCAGTCGCGTCCGCTCGTACTTCACCGGCATCGACGCCCACCCGGCGCGCACCCGCAAGCTCGTCCGCGACGTGCGCGTGGTGGAGTGGACCGAGACCGGCAGCGAGCTCGGCGCGCTGCTCCTGGAGTCGAAGCTCATCAAGGGCCTGCTGCCGCGCTACAACCGGGCGCAGCGGCGCTACAAGAGCTACCCCTTCCTCCGGCTCGACGCGGCGCACGGCTTCCCGGCGCTCTCGTGGACCTCGGCCGTGCGCGCCGACGGGGCGGAGTACTACGGCCCGCTCGGGCGGCGGCAGGCGGCGGCGGAGATGGTCGAGCTGGTCGGGCGCGTGTTCGGCCTCCGCGAGTGCGACCCGGTGACGTGGCAGACGGCGAGGGCAGCGGGGCAGCCGTGCCTCTACGGCGCGATGGCGCGCTGCCTCGCCCCGTGCGAGGGCGGCAGAGACGCCGCCTACGCCGCCGAGGTCGAGCGCGTCCGCCGCTTCCTGACCGGCCGCGACACCGAGGTGCTCGAGACCGTCGAGACGGCGATGCGCGAGGCCGCCGGGCGGCTGGAGTTCGAGCAGGCCGGGTGGTACCGCGACCAACTCCGCCGCCTGCGCGCCACGCTCGCGCGGCAGCGGCCCTTCGCCACGGCCGTCCACGACCGCCACGCCGTGCTCGTCGAGCCGGGGCTGCGGCCGGGCGAAGTGCAACTCTTCGTGCTCCGCTTCGGCCGGCTCGTCGAGACGCGCGCGCTCCCGGTCCCGCCCTCAGACGTGGACGTAGCCGGTCTCCGCGAGCGCCTCGCCGCGCACTTCGACCCGGAGGCCGAGGCACCGGAGGTCTTCGAGCGGGCCGACATGGACGAGATCAACATCCTGGCGCGGTGGGTACGCCTCAACGAGGACAGCGCGCAGCACGTCCGCTGGACCCCGGAGCGGAGTCTCGCCGACCTCCTCGGCGGCGTGCTCGCGGCGGCGCACAGCGCGAGCGACGAGGGCTGAGGCCGACGAGCGCCGGCCCTAGCGCAGCACCACGACGCGCTCGGTGGGCACCGCGAGACCAGCCGCGAGCCGGACGAGGTAGGGGCCGGCGGGGACCGAGCCTACGTCCCACCGCAGCGCGTGAGTGCCCGCCCCGAACGGCTTCCCCTCGGCGAGTACGGCCACGAGCCGGCCCGCCGCGTCGTAGACCCGCAGCGTCACCGCCTGCGCCCGGTCGAGCGTGAACGGTACCGTCACCGCCCCCCGCGTCGGGTTTGGGTAGGCGGCACCGAGGCGCGCTCCGGCAGGGGCCGCCGCCGGCTCCGTCGCCGTCGCGGTGCCCGCCAGGGTCGGTCGGTGTAGAGCGATGAGCGCGTGCGCCCGCTCACCCTGGCCCGGCGTGAACTCGTACCTGCAGGCGTCGGTCGAGAGGCTCATGTAGTTGTGCACCGGGTCGGGATCGCCCGTGGGGCAGGAGTCCTGGCCGACTGGGCAGCCGAGAGCGGGCATAGACATAGCTGGGGTGTCGCAGACGAGGTCGCCGGTCGTCTCGCAGCCGGGCAGCGTGTCGCCCCCCTCACAAGAGCCGAAGAGGTGGAGAAGCCCCATCCAGTGCCCGATCTCGTGCACAGCTGCGTCTCCCTCGGCGTAGGGGTCCACACTGCCGCCGGGGAGGGCCTCGTCGAGAAGCACGAGGCCGTCCAGCACGTCGCCCTCGGGGAAGGAAAACGGGAAGTAGGCCCAGCCGAGGAGGCCGCCGGCCGGGCGCACGGTATAGACGTTGAGAACGCGCGCCGGGTCTACGGCGAGCGCCTGCTTCATCTGGAGCTCCTCGGGCGTACCCGGCTCAAGCCCGCAGTACCACGCCGCGTTGTCCGTCCGGTCAACCGAAGCGAGGACGAACTCGAACCCGATGGGGGAGAACCCCTCGTTCAGGACCGCTATCTGGTCCTCGATCTGCTCGTCCGGGACGTCGCCCTGGGCACCGTCGTGGACGACGTGGAAGGCGACGGGGATCGTGAGGACGCCCCGAGCAGGGGCGTCCCCGGCAGAGGCAGCGTGGGCCTGATGCCACGCCCGCACGGCCTCGGCGGAGGCCCGAGCCTCGGACGACGCAGGGTCTGGCGTGGCGCAGCGGCGGGGTTCCGGGAGGCTCTGTGCCCGGAGAGCAGGAGCGCTCAGGAGGAGGACTGGAAGCCAGAGTCTTCAGCGGAGCAGCGACGTGGACATGGGAGGTGGGGGTAGCGGAGCGCGGCGTGCCTGCCGCAAGGCAAAGGAACTGCGAAGATAAGCCGTCTCCTGCCCCACACAACGGCAACGGTAGTGGCACCCTCCGCGCCGGGGCCGGGCAGCGGGGGCCCGGCGGTACCGAGGCGTTATCTTACGCCGCGCCCCTGGACGCCGGAATCGTCCCACCCCGTCACCCAAGCCGAAGCGATGATCAGCCACTCGAAGAAGTTTATCTTTGTCCACATTCCTAAGACCGGGGGCACGAGCGTCTCGAAGATGCTCAAGAAGCACGGCATCATGCTGCAGGGGGAGCGGAACTACGGCAGCGTGTACTTCAAGCACGCCATTGCCGCCGACCTCAAGCGGATGATGGGGGACGAGTGGGACAACTATTTCAAGTTCACCTTCGTGCGGAACCCCTGGGACTGGATCGTCTCCAACTACGAGTACAACCGGGGTGTCCACCAGCCGTTCTTCCGGGGCACCGAGTACGACATCATCCATAAGGACAACAAGCCGGAGTGGGCGGAGAAGATGAGCTTCTCCGAATGGCTGCCGTGGTGGATCGACGCCTTTCATCCGTCCCAGCTCTTTATGCTGCAGAGCGAGGAAGGAGAGCTCTTGGTGGACGAAGTATTTAAGCACGAGCGTCTCAAAGATGACTATAAAAAGCTGAGGAATATTCTCGGCATACGGGACTGGAGGTCTAAGTTCCCCCACCTCGAAAGCTCGAAGGGCAGGCGGGACCACAAGAGCTACTACGACCCGGATTCGATAGAGCGGGTGCGGGAGCATTTCGCCGACGACATACGGGTCTTGGACTACCCCAACGAGCCTTAGCCGGGAGCTGCCGCCCGGCCCGCCTCTACGGCCACGCATGGCAAGATGGAAAGGATGATCGGCCGGCCTGACAGCTTAGGGCGACGCCTCCGACGCGCGGGACGACCGCTATAACGAGGCAGTCCTTATCCACCCCCTCGCCTGACCCCCCTCCCAGACCCACCCGCCATGCTCACTGCGCTCCTGCTCGACCTCGACGGCACGCTCACCGACACCAACCGCTTCCACGTCGAGGCCTTCGTTCGCGCCTTCGACGCCTTCGGGTACCACGTCACCCCCAGCCGGATCAACGAGGAGGTCGGCAAGGGCGGGGACAAGCTCGTGGCGGCCGTGCTCGGCGAGGAGGCCGAGCGCGCCGACGGCGACGCGATCCGCGCGCGCTACGGCGAGGCGTTCGAGGCCCTCGCGGCCGAGCACGACTTCGCCGTTTTCCCCCGCGTGCTCGACCTCATCGCGGCGCTCAAAGCGCGCGGGCTGAAGGTCGCCATCGCCACTTCCTCCGGCGAGGACGACCTCGACACGATCTTCGAGAGCGCCGGGACCGACCTCCGCGAGCACGTCGACGCGGTGACGACATCGAGCGACGTGGACGCCTCGAAGCCCGAGGCGGGCGTGGTCCAGGCGGCGCTCGACAAGCTCGGCGTCGGCCCCGCCGAGGCCGCACTCGTCGGCGACACCCGGTTCGACTTCGAGGCGTGTACGCGTGCCGGCGTCGTCGGCATCGGCCTGACGACGTGGATTTACGACGCCGAGGCGCTCCGCCGCGCCGGTGCCCGCCTCGCCTACTCCGACGCGGCCGACCTCCTGGACCACCTCGATGAGGCACTCGCGGCCGCCTCGCCCGGCCCCGAGCCGCTCACCTCCGCCCGGCTCGACGGCCTCATGGCCGAGGCCCGTGCCGAGGCCGAGCGCGGCGCGGCGGCGGAGGAGCTGCCCGTCGGGGCCATCGTGGCGCGGTGGGACGGAACCGTCGTAGCCCGCGCCCACCACGAAGCGCGCCGGGCGGGTACCGACCTCGCCCACGCGGCGCTCCTGGCGCTCCAGCACGCCGCCGTCGAGTGCGGAGGGCG
>JBBSMV010000080.1:0-11080 GCA_038232975.1 Rhodothermales bacterium | reverse complement strand
TTCAGCCCCTCGATGTATTCCCAGCCTACGACGCGAAACGTAAGGCGAGTACGGGACTTCGGAGGCTTCTGTTCAGGCTCTCCCCGATCCCCCTCCATACCCTCCATCCCCTTATCTTCGAGGCCCGCCTGAAGCTAGTGCGCTTGCGGAGCCGGAACGTACCCCAGCGTTTCCGCGACGCCGAGGGACTCCTGGTCAATATCGGCCCCGGTAACTCGGGCCGGGCGGGGTGGGTGAACGTGGACATCTTCGAAGGCGAGGGCGTGACATGCCTCTACGACTGCCGCAAGCGCCTTCCCTTCCCCGACCGCTCCGTCCGAGGCATCTTCACCGAGCACGTCTTCGAGCATATCGACTACACGGAGGAGGCTCCCTACTTCATCGCGGAATGCCACCGCGTACTCCAACCGGGCGGCGTCCTCCGCATCGTCGTACCCGACGCCGGGCAATACCTCGAAGCATACTGCGCCGGGACCTGGGAGCCTTTCGAACGGCTCCGAGAGCTAGGTCCCGATCACGTTGACCCCCACCACGGCGGGCAGTACGCAACGAGAATGGAGCTTGTCAACGCCATCTTCCGTCAGGGCTTCGAGCACAAATTCGCCTACGACTACGAAACGCTTGCCTATCTCCTGAGCCGCTACGGGTTCGAGAACGTCTTGCACCAGACCTTCGGGAAGTCTGCCCTCGCCGAGATCGCCCTCGACCAGCCGGGGCGAGCCGCAGAAAGCCTGTACGTGGAAGCGATCAAGTGAGCACCTCGCCGTCCTCCTCGCCACGCTCGACGGCGGTGGGCCTCGCGCCTCGCCTGCTCCTGTTCGATCCCAACAGCGGGGGCCACCATGCCGGCTACATCGTCCATGTGCTCCGCGCGTGGCAGGAGCTAGACGTGCCCGGCCACATGGTGGCCGCCGTCTCGCCGCAGCTCTTCGACGACCACCCCGACCTCCGCACCCTCCCCAAGCGCGAGGGATGGCACCGCGTCTCATTCGAGGAGATGCCGGACGCCCCGCTCTTACGAGGCCGCTCTCTCCTCAGGCAAGGAATGGGAGAGCGCCGACTCCTTCGGGAGGTCGTCGAGCGTCTCCGCCCGGAGCAGGTGATGGCGATGTACCTGGATCACACGCAGTTTGCGCTGGCGACAGCGCTGCGCTTCTCGTACCCGGTCCGCATCTCCGGGCTGCTCCTGCGCGTCTCGCACCACCGGATGTCCGGCCAGCCCCTACCGCTCCGCCACCGTCTGACCCAACTCCGCAAGCGGCTCGTCCTGCGCGCGGCCTTGCGCAACCCTCACGCAGGCGTCTTCTTCTCCGCTGACCCGAGCGTCGTCCCAGCCGTCCACGCGCTCGAGCCGAAGGCCGAGGCCGCCGTCCTGCCAGACCCTGTCCCTCTCAGCACAACCTATGGCGTCCCCAGGCGGACCCTTCAGAACTACGGTGTGGAGCCCGGCCGAAAGGTGCTCCTTCTCTTCGGAGCACTCGCTGAGCGGAAGGGCGTGCTCCACGTGATCGAGGCCCTCCACCACCTCCCCGAGGCCGCTTGCCGCGAGGTCTGCCTGCTCCTCGCTGGCCCTGTTGAGCCGGACCTCCTAGAGCGACTCACCCGAGCTATGGATCGGCTCTGTGCCACGCCCGTTCAGGCCCTCTTGCATGACGCCTACCTCCACGAGCCTGCGATTGACGCACTCATGGGCGCAGCCGACCTCGTCCTGGTTCCTTACCTCGACCATCCCGGCACCAGCTCCGTTCTTATTCGCGCTGCCGGAGCGCGGCGGCCCGTGCTCTGCCAGGACTTCGGCTTGATGAAGGAGCAGGTGCAAGCCCATGCTCTCGGCCAGACGGTGCGCTCGGAGGACCCCTCCTCCATCGCCGCCGGCCTCCTCCGCTTCCTCGATGATCCGAACGTGGGCTTCGACGCCGAGCAGGCCCGAGCCTTCGCCGCGACGCAGACCCCCGAGGCCTTCGCGCGGGTGATGCTCGGCACCCTCGGCCTGCTGGAGGCCGAGGCCCCTCCCCGCGCCGCCCCCACTTTCTGATGGCGACGCTCCGCGTACAGCGCCTCTGCGTACAGTGGCCGCGCTTTGGTCCCTACCACCTCGCCCGGCTCCGCGCGGCCCACGCCTACCTCGATCCGATGGGCGTCGAGCTGGTCGGGCTGGAGACGGCGGGCCGGGACGCCCTCTATGCCTGGGGCGTGGAGGCCGCGCCAGAGCCTTTCCGCCGCGAGCAGGCGTTCCCGGAGCGGACGTTCGAGGCCATCCCGCCGGCTGAGATAGAGGCCGGCGTGACGGCGGCCCTGGACCGAACTGACCCGGACGCCGTCGCCATCACGAGCTACAGCATGCCCGACGCGCGGGCCGCGCTCCGCTGGTGCCGCCGCCGCCGCCGCGTCGCCGTCGTGATGACCGACAGCAAGGCCGACGACGCCCCGCGCGTCGCCTGGCGCGAGCACGTCAAGCGCGTCCTCCTGAGCCAGTACGACGCGGCCCTCGTAGCGGGTGCCCCCCACCGGGCCTACCTCCTCCGCCTCGGCTTCCCCGCCGAGCGCATCTTCTCCGGCTACGACGTCGTGGACAACGCCTTCTTCCGCGCGGGCGCAGAGGCCGCCCGAGGCCGCCCGGAGGCGTACCGTCCCCTGCCCGGCCTGGAGCGAGGCGGCCCCTTCTTTCTGGCCTCGAACCGGTTCCTCCCCCGCAAGAACCTCGAGCGGCTGCTCCTCGCCTACGCGCGCTACCGGGCCGCGTCCGCCGCCCCCTGGGGGCTCCGGCTGCTCGGCGACGGTCCCCTGCGGCCGGAGCTGGAGCGGACCGTCGCTGAGCACGGGATCGAGGGTGTGGTGTTCTGCGGGTTCCGGCAGATCGCCGAGCTGCCGGCCTACTACGGCCTCGCCGGGGCCTTCGTCCACCCTGCCCTCGCCGACCCGTGGGGCCTCGTCGTCAACGAGGCGATGGCGGCCGGCCTGCCAGTCCTCGTCTCGGCGCGGGCCGGCTGCGCCGAGGACCTCGTCGAGGACGGCCGCAACGGCTTCACGTTCGACCCCGAGCGCACCGACCGGCTGGCGGAGCTGATGGCCCGAGTCGCCGCGCCTGAGACGGACCGGGCGGCCCTCGGGCGGCGCTCGCAGGCCATCGTGTCCGGGTTCTCTCCCGAGACCTTCGCCCGGCAGCTCGGGCGCGCAGTCCAGGCCGGTGCCCCGCGCGCCGGCCGGCCGCTGCGCCCGGCCGCCGGGGCGCTGCTGTGGGCGCTCCGCACGCTCGCCCGCCGCCCCGACTCGTTCCACAGCGCCCCCGAGACCCTCCTCTTCCCACCATCCTCCTCGCTCGCCGAGGCGACGCCTCCGGGCGACGCCGCCGGCTGAGCCTATATTCCGCCGTCCCACGCCGCCCATCCCCGCCCCCTCTATGCACGTTGCCTTCGTCTCCCAGTACGACGCCCATGACGTCCGGGCCTGGTCGGGTACCCCGTACTACATGGCGCAGGGTCTGGCGGAGCACGTCGAGCGCGTCAGCATCGTCAGCCCGCTCAGCGGCGGGCGCGACCTCAGCGGGAAGCTCCGGGTTCTGCGCGCGAGGCTGGGCGGGCGGACCTACCTCCGCCAGCACACCCGGAAGGTCGTCCGGGCCTACGCCGACGAGGTGCAGCGCCGGCTGGAGGTGCTGAGGCCGGACGCCGTGCTCTCGGCCGGCTCGCTCCCGCTCTCCCTGCTCGAGGTGGACTGCCCGACGGCCTCGTGGAGCGACGCCACCTTCGAGTCCAACCTCTACTTTTACGCCGACTACGCGGCGCTGCCCGACGACTTCGTCGTGGAGGCCCACCGGCTGGAGCGCGCGGCGCTGGAGCGCTGCCGCTTCGCCTTCTACACCTCAGACTACGCCGCCCGCTCGGCCCTCCACTATTACGGAGCCGACCCGAAGAAGGTGGTCGTCATCCCTTACGGAGCCAATCTCGACCGGGAGCCGCCGGCGCACGAGGTGGAGGCGGCGATCGCGGCGCGCCCGACGAACCGCTGCGACCTCCTCTTCCTCGGGACGGATTGGGTGCGCAAGGGGGGCGACGTGGCGGTGAAGGTGGCCGAGGCGCTCCACCGGCGCGGTGTGGCAGTGACGCTGAGGGTGGTCGGGGCGGAGCTACCGCTGGAGCGGCTCCGCCCCTTCGTGCATCCCCTCGGCTTTATCAGCAAGGCCACCGACGAAGGCCGCGCGCGGCTCCGGCACCTGCTCTCGAGCGCTCACTTCCTCGTCCTGCCCTCGCGTGCCGACTGCACCCCGATGGTCTTCGCCGAGGCGAACGCCTATGGCGTCCCCGTCCTGACGGCCGCCGTGGGCGGCATCCCGTCGGTCGTCCGCGACGGGGTCAACGGCCGCCTCTTCCCGCCGCGCCCGAACCCAGCCGAGATCGCGGAGGCCGTGGCCGCGCTCCTCGAACGGCCCGGTGCCTACCGGGACCTGGCTCAGTCGTCGCGCACCGAGTACGAGCAGCGACTGAACTGGCGCACCGCCACCGCCGCCGTGGCTCGGCACCTCGCGGAGGCCGTCGCAGCGGAGGCCGTCGCATGAGCGCCCGCCCCGCCGCGCCCCGGCCCGTCTTCGTCCTCGGCCGCTTCCCCCCGCCGTTCGACGGCCAGACGCTGGCGACGGAGCAGTGCGCCTCGCTCCTCGCCCCGCGCTTCGACGTCCGCCGCGTGAACTCGCAAATGCCCGGCGAAGACCGGCTCCACGAGCGGGCCTTCAGCCTCCGGCGGCTCTGGCATTACCTCCGCCTCCGAGGCCAGGTGCGCGCCGCGCTCGCGGGCGCGCCGGCGGCCCCCGTGCTGTGGCACTCGGTCTCCCCCACCCCGCTGGGGCACTGGCGCGACGTGCTCGCCACGCTCCCCGCCTTCCGGCCTGGGCAGCCCGTCTACGCCGTGATGCACCGGGCGACGTTCGACCGGCTCTTCCGCTCGCCGCTGACGGCACGGACCGCCCGCCGCCTCGTGGCGCGGGTGGACGGCTTCGTCTTCCAGAGCACGCGCCTGGCCGAGGCGTGCGAAGGCGCGATTCCCCCCTCGAAGTGGGTCCTGATCCCCAACACGATAGACGAGGCCGTGACCTGCTCGGCGGCGGAGGTCGCCGTCAAGCAGGCCGCCCCCCGCCCGCCGGAGCGCCCCCTCCGGCTCCTCTTCGCCAGCAACATGATCGCGTCGAAGGGCTATTTCGACGTCCTGGAGGCGGCGGCCCTCCTGGCCCGCCGCGCCGTCCCGTTCGAGGCCGACTTCGTCGGCGGGTGGGGCGACGAGGCCGACCGGCTCCGCTTCGAGCGGTTCGTCCGGGAGCACGGGCTGGGCGAGCGCGTCCGCCACCACGGGGCGGTCCACGAGCGCGCCCGCATCCGGGCGCTCCACCTGGCCGCCGACGTCTTCCTCCTGCCGACGTACTACCCCGTCGAGACGCAGCCGAAGGCGATCCTCGAGGCGCTCAACGCCGGCACCCCTGTCGTGGCCTCACGCCGCGGCATCATCGAGGATATGGTGCGGGAGGGGGAGAGTGCCCACCTCGTCCCGCCGCAGGACCCCACCGCGATCGCCGCGGCCGTAGAGCGGCTCCGGGACCCGGATCACTGGCTCTGCCTCTCCCGAGGCGCGCGGGTGCGGTTCGAGGAGGCCTTCAGCCCTGACGCCGTGCGGGCGCAGTGGGAGGCCCTACTTGCCACGGGCAGACCCGACGGCTGCCGCACTGAGCGTCAGCTGTCGGGTCCGTCCATCCCATAGCTTCCGGGCCGTCGCGTTCCAGTTTCTGTGCCGCGAGGCCCCCTTCTGCTGCGCGCCGCCGCGCCGTCACCCTCCACGCTTGTGCCTGTGACCGTCCCCCTCCGCCTCGTCGTTCCCGTCGCCCTAACGCTCGCTCTTCTCGTCGCCGCAGCCGACGCTCAGCCAGTCGGCTCCGCAACCGACCTTCCGGTGGTCGTCTTCGATGACTTCACCTACGACCCTGCGGAGTGGGCCGACGACCGCGGGCTGGACTCCCTCTTCAATGCCGGCTCCCTCTTCGGGTGGAACGTGTGGGAACGCTCCCTCGATGGCAGCCGCGCGCCCTACACCGACCGGCTCTGGTACCGGGGGTTCGCGTGGACGGAGCCTCCGCTCGAGCGTTCGGACCTCATCCAGGCTGTGCCGGGAGCTCAGGCCGCTGGGATCGAGCACGGCGGCCTCCTCCTGATGGCCGCCGCCGGCTACGCCGGAAACGAGGGCGGCCGAGCCGACCCCGAAGTGAACTCGGGCTTTGCAGCTCGCCACGGGACGTGGGCCGCCAGCATCAACTTCTCCGACCTCGACGACGTCCGGGGGCTGATGCAGTCGTTCTGGACGATCGGCCACTACGTCGCCATCGTCCCCGGCCAGAACGGCGGCCTGAAAAAGGCGTGGAGCGAGGTGGACCATGAGTTCAACAACTGGTTCCACACGCTCTGGACGCGCGACCCTGACCGGGGCCCCACCCTGGGAGAGCAGTACCTGTCCGACCGAGGCAGCGTGTTCGTCGCCACGGGCTACCTCGAAGGGGGACACTCCCAGGTCGTCCCGCTCCGTGCCCCCGCCGTGCCCGACGCCGAGGAGCTAGCCGACGAGCAGTGCGCGCTCTTCCGCAATGAGGCTGAGGCCTACCGGCTCTCCCCTGCCTCGTGCGCCCGCCTCATTGCCGGGGCCCACCCCACGATGGTCTACGGCCTCCCCGTGCTAGACCGCGATATCACCGTGGACCTCCTCATCCGCCACGACGAGGCGGCGCTCATGTTTGAGCTTCAGGCGGCGTGGCAGGCCGCTACGCCGGACGGCACGGGGACGGACACGTACCGCCTCCTCATGGCGTCGAAGCCGTACACGCCGGCCGCCGCCGAGCCTTTCCCCTCGCAGCCGATGACCGCGCGGTTCAGCCAGTACGTCACCCGCGGTGCCCACGGCACCGAGTTCGGCGACCGCCCGCTGATGCGGGACCACCCGATGGTCGTAGACTGGTTCTACTACAGCCCGGACGCCACGCTCGACCTCGACGCCGTCGCTGCTCACGTCGGGGAGATTCGCTCTCGCGGCGTCCGGCGGCTCAACACGCTCGGGGGGCCACTCCACCGGCCGTACACGGAGCCAGGCGGGATCGCGGAGTGGCCGCACATGAAGGCCGAGCACGACGCGGCCGTCTTCCTCGAAGGCCCCGCCGAGGCCGAGGCCGGGGCGAAGGCCGTCTTTCTCGGGCATTACGCCGACCGCCAGAGCGAGCTTCGCCTCGTGTGGCGGACCCGGCGGCGCGACCGGGCCGGGGCGTTCTCCGACTGGGCGACCGTCGCCGAGGACGCGTGGTTCCGCCATTCGGTCGCGTTCCCCGAGGCCGGCACCCCAGCCTTCGAGGTGCAGCTCCAGGCCGGGGAGTACCCCGTGTGGGGGGACTGGACGCAGCCGCCGGAGGCCTACGTCAGTCGCACGCTCACCTACGCCTGGGACCGCTCGGCCCGGCGCTTCCGCCTCGCCGGCAGCCGCTGAGGCCGGCCTACTGCTGTCCGGTGTGGCCGAAGCCGCCCGCCCCGCGCGCCGTCTCCTCGAGCGCCTCCTGCGCCACGAGCTCGACGCGGGTGACCCGGGCCACGACGAGCTGTGCGATCCGCTCGCCGCGCTCGACGGTGAAGGTCTCGAGGCCGTGGTTGACGAGGAGGACCTGCACCTCGCCCCGGTAGTCGGCGTCAATCGTGCCGGGGCTGTTGAGGACCGTGACGCCGTGGCGTGCGGCCAGCCCGCTGCGGGGGCGGACCTGGCCTTCGGTGCCGCGCGGGAGCGCGAGCCGCAGGCCCGTCGGCAGGAGCGCGTGCGTGCCCGGCGCGAGCGCCACCGGCTCCTCGACGGCGGCGCGGAGGTCGAGGCCCGCCGCGCCCTCGGTGGCGTGGGCCGGCAGCGCGAGGCCCCGGCCGTGCGGGAGGACCTCGACGGGGACGCGGATCGGATCAGACATCGCGGGGAGAAAGGCGTAGGGGCGACGCATGCGTCGCCCCTACGGACATGAACGGAATGGCTTGGGTCAGGCGGCGACGTGGGCGTCCTCGGCGCGCGCCATCATCCGCTTGAACGGGCCGGCGAGGAAGAAGAACACCACGCCCGAGGCAATCGCAATCGAGGCGACGAGACCCATGAACGACGGCAGCGCCATCACCTCGTAGAACGACGCGATGTAGCCGGCGATGAAGTTGCCCACCGACGCGCCGAGGAACCAGACGCCCATCATCAGCGACGAGACCCGCGCCGGGGCCAGCTTCGTCATCGCGCTCAGGCCGACCGGCGAGAGCGTCAGCTCGCCGAGCGTGTGGAGGAGGTAGGTCAGCACCAGCCACATCGGCGAGACCTCGGCCCCGCCGGCCGCCGCCGCGCCCGCGCCGACCATCACCACGAACCCGAGGCCGAGCAGGATCAGGCCGAGGCCGAACTTCGTCGGGCTCGACGGGTCCTTGCCGCGCCGGCCCAGCGTCACCCAGATCGCCGCCACCACCGGCGCAATCGTGAAGATGAAGACGGCGTTGAGCGACTGGAACCACGCCGCCGGGATGATCCCCTCGCCGAGGCCCGGAATCCACTGAAGCCAGCCGGCCACGCCGCGGTCGGTGGACTCCTGCGCGAACAGGTTAAGGCTCGAGCCGGCCTGCTCGAAGGCCGCCCAGAAGATCGCCGCCCCGACGAAGAGCAGGCCGATCAGGTAGAGCCGCTTGCGCTCGGCCTCCGTCCAGTAGTCGCGCGTGAAGAGCCACCCGAAGAGGCCCGCCACGATCACGAACAGGACCACCGTGTAGATCGTCGTGACGGCCTCGGCGGTCGAGGCGATCACGCCGGCCGCCATCAGCCCGCCGAGCGCAGCCAGGAGCAGGAAGACCCCGCCCAGCCCTTTGAGGAGCGACTGCCGCGCCGAGGCTTTCTCGCGCTCGGCCTCCGCCGTCAGCGTGCCGACGCGCCCGAGCTGCTTGCCGAACAGGAGGTAGACCACCATGCCGATGGTCATCCCGACGCCCGCCGCCGCGAACCCGTAGTGCCAGCCGTAGTTGACGGCGAGCGAGCCGCACACGAGCGGGGCCGCGAACGCGCCCATGTTGATCCCCATGTAGAAGATCGTGAAGCCGGCGTCGCGCCGGGCGTCCTCGGCCGGGTAGAGCTGCCCGACCATCACTGAGATGTTCGGCTTGAGCAGCCCCGTCCCGATCACGATCAGCCCCAGACCCACGTAGAAGAAGAGCGTCGAGGGGACGGCCATCGTGAAGTGGCCGGCGGCGATGATGGTGCCGCCGAAGAGGACGCTCCGTCGCTGCCCGAGGAGCCGGTCGGCGATCCACCCGCCGGGGAGGTTGACCAGGTAGACCAGCGAGGTGTAGAGACCGTAGATCAGCGCCGAGGTCGCCACGTCGTAGCCCAGCCCGCCGTCGACCGTCGCGGCGGTCATGAAGAGCACGAGGAGCGCGCGCATCCCGTAGTACGAGAAGCGCTCGAAGAGCTCGGTGAAGAAGAGGTTGGAGAGCCCGAGGGGGTGCCCGAAGAAGCGCGTGTCGTTCGCCCCGATGGCACCGGAGGCGACGCCTCCGCCGACGGCGGCTATCTCGCGGGCGGCGAGGTCGGAGGAGGCTTCTGCGTGGGGGTCTTTAGCCATGGCGTGTGCTCGGTGGAATGGAAAAGGCAGCGCGGGGGTCCCGCGGCACAAACAGGGAGAAGATAGCAAGAACTGACGGGATGTGGAGGGCCAAGCGGTATCTCCTCTTCAGAAGGCAGAGGGCAGAAGACAGAGGGCCAGAGGACAGAACAAACCGGGAAAGGTCTCACCCCTTGCACGTCGTGTCCCCTTCGGCTGCGCTCAGGGCAGGCTCTGGTCGGGAAGGGCACCCCCGTCTCACCGTCCACCGATCAGCCTGCCTCGTCGAGAATACGCTCTGCTAGCGCGTGCGGCGCGCGGCTCTCGCCGTCGAGCGCCGCCACGGCGTCGTCGAGGGCGGCCCGGCGCGCGGGCGTCCAGAAGCGCCGCTGCCAGTCGGCCTCCACGAGGCGGCGGACGCGGCGGCGGAGCCGGGCAGCGCGGGCGGCCTGCCAGCGCTCCCCGTCGAGCCAGGCGCGGTGCTGCTGCAAGGCCGCGAGCAGCCCGGCCAGCCCCTCGGCCTGCGTGGCGACGGTCTTGACCACCGGCGGCATCCAATCATCGCCCCTCTGCCCCCTGCCTTCTGTCCTCTGTCCTCTGTCTCGCAGCCGGAGCGTCGAGCGGAGCGCGCCGACGAGCGCGTTCGCCTCCGGGTGGTCGGCCTTGTTGACGCAGAACACGTCGGCGATCTCCATCAGCCCGGCCTTCATCGCCTGGACCGCGTCCCCGCTCGCGGGCACGAGGACGACGACCACGGTGTCGGCCGCCTCGGCCACGTCGAGCTCGCCCTGCCCGACGCCGACGGTCTCGACGAGCACCCGGTCGAACCCGGCGGCGTCGAGGACGTCGCAGGCCGCCTCGGTCGCCTCGGAGAGGCCGCCGCCCGCGCCGCGCGCCGCCAGGCTCCGGACGAACACCCCGTCGTCGCCGAGCCGCTCGGAGAGCCGGACCCGGTCGCCGAGGAGCGCCCCGCCGGTGAACGGACTCGACGGATCGACCGCCACGACGCCGACGGTCTCCCCGGCCTCGCGCAGCGCGCCGATGAGCCGGTCGGTGAGGGTGGACTTGCCCGCCCCCGGCGGCCCCGTGATCCCGATCCGCCACGCGCGGCCGGTGTGCGGGTAGAGCGCGTCCACCAGCTCGGAGGCCCCGGCGAGGCCGTTCTCGACGCGCGTGATGGCGCGGGCGACGGCGCGGCGGTGCCCGGCGCGGACGGCGGCGGCGAGGTCGGCGGGATCGGTGAGCATCCCGACAAGATAGTAGGGGCGACCCCATGTGGTCGCCCTCACCCCATGTGGTCGCCCTCACCCCATGTGGTCGCCCTCACCCCATGTGGTCGCTCTCGTCGGGACCGCCGGCACCGGCTCTCAGACACGGCACCGCCGAGGCGGAATCCGGACACCGAAACACCGAGCGTAACGCCAGACCTCACAAGGGCGACCACGCGGGGTCGCCCCT
>JBBSMV010000079.1:0-11098 GCA_038232975.1 Rhodothermales bacterium | reverse complement strand
ATCGGCGGCGGCTTCACCGAGGACGTGGTCACGAAGGACTTCTAGACGAGCACGACGGCTCTGTGCGTAAAGCGTAGAGCGTAGAGCGTAAGGATGCTTCGCCGAGGCGCTTTGCTAGGGGCACCCTTACGTTTTACGCCTTACGTTTTACCTTAGCCCTATGCTCCCAACCCCCGACTGGACCGGCACGCTCGAAGCCCTCTTCATCGCGCCCGAGGCGAAAGCCCCGATGCAGCCGGTCGAAGCGGTCCGGGCGGTGCCGGGGCGCGGGCTCGAGGGCGATCGCTACTGGAAGGGCGAGGGCGCGTTCAGCCGCTGGCCCGGCCCGCTCCGCGAGGTCACGCTCATCGCCGCCGAGAGCCTGGAGGCGGCTGAGGCCGAGTTCGACGTCGCCGTCCGGGCGGGGGAGCACCGGCGGAACCTCGTCGTGCGCGGCGTCCCGCTGGCCGAGCTGAAGAAGCAGGCGTTCTTCGTCGGCGAGGTGCGGCTGCGCGGGGTGCGCCTCTGCGCGCCCTGCCAGTACCTGGTGCGCGTGACGGGGCAGGCGGCGATCTTCGACGCGCTCGTCGGGCGCGGCGGCCTCCGCGCCGAGATTCTGGGCGAAGGCACGCTCCGCGTCGGCGATTCGGTGCGGCCGGCGTGAACGGAGCGGGCGGCCGCGCGTAGGCAGAGGCCACCCCAAAGCTGGCCCCAGAAGCCGCCCATGCGAATCCCCGAAGACAAGGTCGAAGAGGTCCGCGCCGCCACCGACATCGTGGACGTGGTGAGCGACTACGTCCGGCTCAAAAAGGCCGGCTCCAACTTCAAGGGCCTCTGCCCGTTCCACAACGAGAAGACCCCGTCGTTCAACGTCAACCCCTCGATGGGCATCTTCAAGTGCTTCGGCTGCGACAAAGGGGGAAACGTATTCACGTTCCTTCGGGACGTCGAAAGCATCAGCTTCGTCGAAGCCGTGCGGATGCTGGCCGAGCAGGCCGGGATCGAGCTGCCGGCCGAGGGCGCGCAGGACCCCGACGGCGACGAGAAGGAGTCCATCTTCCACGCCCTCCGCTTCGCCGCCCGGTGGTACTACGAGCAGCTCACCCGCACCGACGAGGGCAAACGCCGCGGGCTGGCCTATTTCGAGGGGCGCGGCCTCTCGCCCGAGACCGTCAAGACCTTCGGCCTCGGCTTCGCGCCCGACGCGTGGGACGGCCTCCTGAAGGCGGCCGAGGCCGCGCAGATCAAGCCCGAGGTCCTCGACGCCGCCGGCCTCGTGCTCCCCAACAAGTCCGGCGACGGCTTCCACGACCGCTTCCGCGAGCGGGCCATGTTCCCGATCCTCTCGCACGTCGGCAAGGTCCTCGGCTTCGGCGGGCGCGTCCTCCCCGACAGCGCCCCGCCGACGAGCGACTACACGCCGCCCAAATACATCAACTCGCCCGAGACGAAGGTCTACCACAAGAGCCGCGTCCTCTACGGGCTCTACCAGGCCAAGCAGGCGATCCGGGGCGAGGACGAGGCGATCCTCGTCGAGGGCTACACCGACGTGATCTCGCTGCACCAGGCGGGCGTCGAGGACGTCGTCGCCTCCAGCGGGACGGCGCTCACGCCGGAGCAGGTGCGGGCGCTCGGGCGCTACGCCAAACGCGTCCTCCTGCTCTACGACGCCGACGCGGCCGGGGCCGCCGCCGCGCTCCGCGGCATTGACCTGATCCTGCGCGAGGGGCTGGCGGTCTACGTGGTCGCCCTCCCCGAGGGGTCGGACCCGGACTCGTTCGTCCAGCAGTTCGGCGGCGAGGCGTTCCGCAACTACCTCCAGAAGGAGCGCCGGAGCTTCGTCCACTTCCAGCTCGAGGCGGCGCGCCGCGCCGGGCGGCTCGCCACCCCCGAAGGGCGCAACGCGGTCGCCGAGCAGGTGCTCACCAGCATCGCCCAGATCCCGAACGACGCCCGCTTCTATGTCATGTGGGAGGGCCACCTGCGCGCGGCGGCCGAGCTGCTCCAGGTCCCCGACATGCAACTCCGGCGGCAGTTCCCCCACCTGATCCGGGACGTCGAGCGCGCCAACGCCCCGGCGCGCCCCCCCGCCTTCGCGCTGCCGGACGAGACCCCGCTGCCGGACGAGGCCCTGCCCGACGAGGACGCCGGCCCGACGCCGATCCCGTTTCAGATGCGCCCCGAAGAGGGAGCGCTCATCCGGCTAATGCTCGAGCTTGGCCGCCCGATGATCGAGCACGTCCTCGGGCACATGGGCCTCGACGAGTTCTCCGAGGGGCCGGTGCGCCAGACGGTCGCGCACATTCTGGCGCAGTACCAGGCTGGGGCGGTGGACCGCGAGGCGTTCATCGGCGGGGCCTTCGGGCCGGCGGTGCAGCAGATCGCCACCGGCGTGCTCGTCGACCGCCACGCCGTCTCCCGGAACTGGCAGCGCCTCGCCGGGATCGACGTGCCGGCGCTCAACGGCGAGCCTTACGAGGCGGCGGCCAGCGCGATGACGCTGCTCAAGCTCGACCGCGTGGGCGAGGCCATCGGCCGGGTCATCCGGGAGACCTACGCCGCCGAGCAGGCGGGCGAGGACCTGACCGAGCTTCAGCGCCGGATGCAGGAGCTACAGCACCTCAAGGGCCAGATCGAGCGCCGCGCCTTTCTGGAGTGGAGCGAGGAGGCCGAGGGGTGATTGGGAGGGGGAGGTCGTCCCGGTCCTCGCCCGGCGATGAATCACCGGGCTAACACGACGAAGAGACGAGCCTCGGAGGACGCTGAAGCGTCCTGAGCCAGCCTCCCTCTCTCAACCAGTCTCCCCGGCTTGGCAGCCCTGGAGGGGCTTACCCACTGTTGGTGGTCAGCCCGGTGGCTCACCGCCGGGCGGGGGCGAAGCCCCACGCCGCGCCCTCCCTTCGCTCTTCCCCGCTTCCCGGCACCCCGCTAGCCTTCAGACGTAGATTCATCTCTTCCAGCCGCCCGCTGCCATGCCCGAGACCCCGACGCCTGCCCAGAAACCCACCGCGCTCACGGCGGACTCCGAAGAGCTCACGGACACAGCGAGCGGCGAGGCCCCGAGCGGCGATGGGGCCGCCCAGCCCAGCGCCTCGCCCGCGCTGCCTCAGCCGCGCGTGGTGCCCGCCGTGCCGGCATGGGACTTCGCCGTGCCCCGCGCCGTGGACCCGCAGCCGGTGGCCGCCGACGCCGACCTCGACGACCCCGAGCTCTACCTCAACCGCGAGCTGAGCTGGCTCGACTTCAACGCCCGCGTGCTCGCCCAGGCGCTCGACGCCCGGACGCCGAAGCTCGAGCAGGTCCGCTTCCTCGCCATCACGGCCAACAACCTCGACGAGTTCTTCCGCAAGCGCGTCGGCGGGCTCAAGCGCCAGGAGGCCGCCGGCGTCCGCTCGCTCTCGCCCGACGGCCGCACCCCGGCCGAGCAGCTCGACCTCATCCGCGCCGCCATCGGCCCGATGTACCGGACGATGATCCAGCTCTGGGAGAGCGGCCTCCGCCCGTCGCTCGAGGAGGCCGGCATCGTGGTCCGCGACTACGACGACCTCGCCCCCGAGCAGCAGGCCGCGCTCGACGCCTACTTCCACACCCACATCTTCCCGATCCTGACGCCTCTCGCCGTCGACCCCGGCCACCCGTTCCCGTTCATCTCGAACCTCTCGCTCTCGCTCGCCGTCATGCTCCGGCACCCGGCGCGCGGGACCGAGCACTTCGCCCGGCTCAAGGTCCCGATCTCGCGCGGGCGCTGGATCACGATCCCCGGCGAGGTCCAGCACTTCGTCCCGGTCGAGCAGATCATCCGCGCCAACGTTGGCGAGCTGTTCCGCGGGATGGAGGTCGTCTCGGCCAACGCCTTCCGCATCACGCGCAACGCCGACGTGCGCCGCAGCGAGGAGGAGGCCGACGACCTGCTCGCCATGATCTCCGACGAGGTCCGCGAGCGGCGCTTCGCCGAGGTCGTCCGGCTCGAGGTCGAGGCGGCGATGCCGGAGGCCGTCCGCACGCTGCTCGTGCGCGAGCTCGAGCTCGAGGCCGAGGACGTCTACGCCTCCGAGGGCCTCCTCGAGCTCGCCGACCTGATGGCCCTGGCCGAGCTGCTGCTGCCGCGCCTCCAGTACCGCCGCTGGGAGCCGATCGTCCCGGTCCGGCTCCGGCACGAGGGCGAGAGCGAGGACAACGCGGACATGTTCGCCGTCGTCCGCCGGGGCGACCTCCTCGTGCATCACCCCTACGAGTCGTTCTCGGCCTCGACGCTGCGCTTCATCGAGGAGGCGGCGGCCGACCCGCACGTGCTGGCGATCAAGCTGACGCTCTACCGCACCAGCCGGGCCTCGCCGGTGGTGGCCGCGCTCCGGCGCGCCGCCGAGGACGGCAAGCAAGTCGCCGTCCTGATCGAGCTCAAGGCGCGCTTCGACGAGGAGCGCAACATCGAGATGGCGCAGGTGCTCGAGAAGGCCGGCGTCCACGTCACCTACGGCCTCGTCGGGCTCAAGACCCACGCCAAGACCACGCTCGTCGTGCGTGAGGAGCCCGACGGCCTGCGGACCTACAGCCACATCTCGACCGGCAACTACAACCCGACCACCGCCCGGCTCTACACCGACTTCGGCCTGCTGACGGCGAACCCGGCCATCGGCTCGGACCTCGTCAACCTGTTCCACTACCTCACCGGCTACGCCCCCGAGCAGAGCTACCAGAAGCTGCTCGTCGCCCCGCGCGACATGCGCCCGGCCTTCGTCGGCCTCGTCCGCCGCGAGATCGAGCACCAGGCGCGCGTGGGCACCGGCCGGATCATCTGCAAGATGAACGCCCTCGACGACCCGCTGATGATCCGCGAGCTCTACGAGGCGTCGCGCGCGGGTGTAAAGATCGACCTCATCGTGCGCGGCCACTGCCGCCTCCGGCCCGGCCTCGAGGGCTTCTCGGAGAACATCCGCGTCGTCTCGATCATCGGGCGCTTCCTCGAGCACAGCCGCATCTACTACTTCGGCAACGACGGCGACCCGACGTACTTCATCGCCAGCGCCGACTGGCAGCGCCGCAACCTCGAGGACCGCGTCGAGGTCGCCGTGCCGATCGAGGACCCCGAGGTGCAGGGGCGGCTCAAGCGGACGCTCAAGCTCTGCCTCAAGGACAACCGCATCGCGTGGGACCTCGGCCCCGACGGCCTCTACCGGCAGCGCGCGCCCGGCGAGGACAAGGTGCGCGCCTTCCACGACGTGCTGATGGACCGCGCCCTCCAGCGGGCCGTCGAGGAGGACCTGCCGTGGGATTTGTAGAAGAGTCGGGAGTCAGGGGTCGGGTGTCGGGTGTCGGTAGGCTAGTTCCGACTAATCCAGACCTAGCCGTCGTTGAGGCGTGGCTGAAGGAGCTAGGCGAGCAGCGGCTCGGGCCGCGCGGGAGCGTGGCGATGCTGGTCGAGACCCCTCGCCCGCACGAGCACGCCCGGCGCGAGGCCGTGACGGCAGTGCCGGGCAAGGGCTTCGCGGGCGACCACGGCCGGAAGTCGTTCTACCTCGGCCGGCACGTCCCCGGCCGCGAGGTCTCGGCCGTCGCGCTCGACACGCTCCGGGTCCTCGGCGTGGACCCCCTCGTGGTCGGCGACAACCTGATCACCGCCGGCTTCGACCTCGGCGCGCTCGCGCCGGGCGACCGGGTGCGCGTCGGGGAGGAGGTGGTGCTCGTCCGCTCGCCGCGCGAGCACCGGCCCTGCGCCGTCTTCCGCGAGCGGACCAGCGCCGAGGCCTTCGCCGTCGTCCGCCGCGCGCGCTGGCGGGGTGCCCTGTTCGTCGTCGAGCGCGGCGGCACCCTCCGCACCGGCGACGAGATAAACGTGATTCGTAATGCGTGATTCGTGAGGGTGCTTGTCTGGGGACTCGCTACCGGCACCCTCACGAATCACGTTTCACGAATCACGTCCTACGGTGCCGTTGTCGTCGTCGGGGCCGAGACGGCGCGCGCGGCCAGGACGTTGTCCACGGTCCCGGCCAGCTCGCGGAAGGCCGCCGTGCCCCACGTCCGCCGGTGGATCGTGATGATCTTGGCCTGCGCAATACGGTAGGGCGTCGGGTTCTCCGCGGCGAGCTGCTGCATCTTGGTGTAGAGCGCGTCGAGGCGGCGCTTGTTGGCGGTGTTGAAGCCGAAGTGGCCGATGTCCTGCACGAGCCGGTCGTAAGCCCGGTCGTACTGCGTCTGCTCGCCGGTCTTTGCCGGGTCGGCGAAGGTGTTCTCGTCGAAGCGGACGAGCGCCGCGGAGTCGAGCACGTCGTTGCCGATCTGCGCCAGCACCTCGGAGGCTCCGTAGGGCAGGAAGAAGCGGACGCGCTTGCCGCCGGCCGTCCGGGTGAGCGTGACGTTCCCGGCAGCCGGGACGCTCACGGCCTCGTCGCTCCCCGAGGCGGGCAGCTTCATGTGCGGGTTGAGGACGCGGAAGCGGCTGTAGAGGTTCGCGTAGTCGTTGCCTGGTCCCCAGTCGAGGCGGGCGTCGTGGGGCTGGAGTGCGTTCAGCAGGGCCTCCAGCGTGACCGAGACGCCCGGCTTCAGCGTCACCTGCTCGGTGCGCAGCGTCTGGTCCGGGTCGATCTCCTCGTTCTCGACGGCGCGGAGCGAGCCGTAAGCCTGGAGCACGTAGGCCCGCGAGTGCGGCCCGAACGACGACTGCTTGCGGACGCGCTCGAACCCGTCGGTGACCCCCCACATGTAGGCGTCGGTGACGGTCTTGCTCGGCAGGTTCGGGTCGCCCGCGTTGGCCCGGAGGTAGGTCTGGTAGAGGTGGAAGATGTTGCCCGGCCCGGTGTGGTAGGCCGAGACGCCGGGGATCTCGTGCCCGACGGCGTTGGCGTAGCCGCGCACGAGCAGGAACGACGACTGGAGCGCCAGCAGCGGGTCGAGCTCCTCGCGCACCTCCACGGCCCCGGCCTGCGCCGGGAGCGAGTACGTGCTCATGTCGAAGAGGTCGAGGATGTCGGGCATCATCTGGTAGCGGCTCTTCGCGTTGGCCGGCGAGACCAGCCAGTCCTGGTTGAACGTCTCGACCGTGCCGATCTCGGTCGTGAGCAGGCTGAGCCCGAGCTGGCGGGCGTAGCGGATTTCGTACTCGATGGTCGGAAGCTCGCGGATGCGGGCCTCCTGCACCTGGTTGGCGCGGCCCCAGCGGATCGCCACGGCCGCCCTCGGGATACCTCGTGCCGCCCACTTACTCACGAGCTGGTTGGTGGCCCCTTTCCGCGCCTGGTCGATGTGATCCCAGTTGGCCTCGCCCGTCTGCTCGTAGCGGTCGCGTTGGGTGCGGAGGGTGAACACCTCGAGCGTCTTGGCCGTCCGGTTGTCGAGCACCCGGATCGAGAAATTGTCATCCACCCCCTGGCGCTTCTCGTAGATGTCGAGCTGGGCGCGGAAGTCGTCGAGCGTGACGTCCCCGCTGCTGGAGTCGGCCGAGTGCATGAACGCGCCCGAGAGGTAGGGGGCGTAGGCGCGGTCCGGGTGGAGGTCGAGCGAGGAGAACGTGAACGGCCCGCGCGGGACGGGGGGCTCCTCGACCGGCGTGTCGTCCTCCACCTGTTCCTCGGGCGGCACGCCCTGCGCGGCGAGGTCGGCCCGCGTAATCACGAATGCGAACACGCCGAAGGCGGCGATGAACAGCAGCGCGAGCCACTCGATGCGCCGAGCGCTTGGGTCCGTGAGATAGTCGGCGAGCGAGCGCTTGGCCGGGCGGGGCGGCTCGGAGGGCAGATCGGACATAGGAGGTCGGTTAAGGGTAGGAGTACGGTAGAACGGGGCGGGCCGGGCGGATCGGGTGGTAAACCGAGCAAAAATTACACCGGCGCGTGCTGCGTGATGGATTTCGAGCGGGTCGCTTTCTCGACGAGGTCGCCGAAGAGCGGGTCCATCGCGGTCCCCATCCGCTCCGGGTGCCACTGCACGCCGACGAACAGGCCGTCCTCGCTCTCGACGGCCTCGACCACGCCGTCCGGCGCGCGCGCCGCCACGCGCAGCCCGCGCCCGGCCTCGGCGACCGCCTGGATGTGCCGCGTGTTGATCGAAAAGGGCTGGGTACCCAGGAGACGGGCGAGGTGCGTGTCGGGCGTAAGGACGACCTCGTGCTCGGTCGCGCCGCGCTTCTGGCTGTGGGCGGCCGCGCCTGCACACTGCGCCTGCACGTCGGCGTAGAGCGTGCCGCCCGTGAGGGCGTTGCCGAGCTGCATACCGTAGCAGATGCCGAGCACAGGGCGGTGAGCGTCGAGGAAGAGGGCGAGGAGCCGAGTATCAGACGCGAGACGGGCCTTCTCTGTTTCTTCGATATCGGGCGGAAGTTCGCCCACGAGGCCCTCGGTGACCGCCGGGCCGCCCGTGACGACGAGGCCGTCGAGCAGCGCGGCAAAGGCCTCGGCCGCCGCGTCGGTCTCCAGCATCGGGACGACGATCGGCAGCCCACCGGCCCGCTCGACGGCGAGCACGTAGCGCCGGTCGAGCCGCTGCTCACCGTCGTTCAGCGAGGTGGTGATGCCGATGCGGGGGGGCATAAGGGTGGGGGGAAGAGGGGAAGAAAGAAAACCGATCAAGTTAACGAGACCGTTGGGTTCCGCATCAATCCGTAGGGGCGACCCCGTGTGGTCGCCCGAGGGCTGGCACCACGTCCACCGTCTCACCGGCCTCAGGCCACGTCGAGGAGGCGGAGCGGCGTCGGGTTGGGGCGGGCACCGAGTGGGAGGCTGACGAGGGTCTCGCCCTCGAAGCGCACGTCGCTCCGGGCCTCCGGGAGGCTGCCGTCGTCGAGGAGGTCGTGGAGGGCGTGTTTGATGGTGCGGTTGCGGGCGAGCGGGTCCGAGGTCGAGGTGCCGTGGACGAGGCGGAGCGTCGCGCGGCCGCGCCGGGCAGCAAGAGCGGCGGTGCGGCGGACGAGGCCAAGCGCGGCGTCCACGCTCGCGCCGTGGAGGTCGAGAGTGACGGTGGTGCCGTCGTCGCTGAGGCGGGGCATGGAACGGGGGAGGCGGCGGGGAGATTAAGACGGCAACAGGCGTGACCCGAAAGAGCACCGGATCTCGTTTATTAGTAGAGGAGGCCGAGGGCAGGCACCCGTCAACCCCGCTCCTTCCCCTCAATACGCAAGATACCATGACGCGCTTTCTCGCTTTCGCTCTCGCCCTCGCTTTCGTTCTGGCGATCCTCGCGGCCCCGGCCGCGCTCGCGCAGGCGCTCGCCGCAGGCGGCGGGGCGTTCGAGCCGCCGGCCGAGGCCCCGCTCTCCGAGGCAGAGCGCGCCGAGGTCTGGGCGCAGATCCGCGCGAACCGGGCGCTCCTCACCGAGACCGGGATGCTCAGTGAAACGCCGCTCCGCTCGCGCGTCGAGATGGGGTGGCCGCTCCGCGCGGCCGAGACGCTCAGCGACTACGGCTACCACGGCGTCTCGAACTTCGTCGACCAGGACCCCGCCTTCCCGAACCAGCTCCGGGACTATGCCTGCGGCGCGCGCACCTACGACGTCGCCAACGGCTACAACCACGCCGGCACGGACTACTTCACCTGGCCCTTCGGCTGGGACAAGCTGGACCGCGACGCCGTCGAGATCGTCGCGGCGGCACCGGGAACCATCGTCTTCAAGTCCGACGGCAACTTCGACCGGAGCTGCACCCTCGGCGGCGGGCAGTGGAACGCGGTCTACGTCGAGCACGCCGACGGCTCGGTCGCGTGGTACGGCCACATGAAAGACGGCTCGCCCACCCCGAAGGGCGTCGGCGAAGCCGTCGAAGCCGGAGAGTACCTCGGCATCGTCGGAAGCTCCGGCAACTCGACCGGCCCGCACCTCCACCTCGAGGTCTACGACGCCGACGAGCACCTGATCGACCCCTACGCGGGCGATTGCAACGACCTCAACCCGGTGACCTGGTGGGCGGACCAGCGGCCGTACTACGACTCGGCCATCAACGCGCTCATGACGCACGACGTGGCCCCCAACTTCCCCACGTGCCCCAACACCGAGGACGAGGTCAATGCCCGCGACACCTTCGCCCCCGGCGAGACGGCCTACTTCGCGGCGTACTACCGCGACCAACTCCAGGGCCAGCTCTCGCGCTACCGGCTTCGCCTCCCGAGCGGGGCCGTGTGGCGCGAGTGGACGGGCGCGTCGGACGCCGAGCACTACGCGGCCTCGTACTGGTACCGGGCCTACGCCCTGCCCGACGAGGCGGGCGCGTGGAGCTACGAGGTCGAGTACGAGGGCGAGACTTAGAGGCTGTTTGGTAGATCAAGCGAGGCGGCGGACCATGAGCCGGATTGATGCCAGCAGCACCATCGCCTCGCTGACCTCCGGGAGCACCTCGTAGTCCTTCGAGAGCCGACGAGACAGCCCGAGCCATGCGAACGTCCGCTCGACCACCCACCGCTTCTTCAGCACGACGAACCCCCGCTGTCCCGGCTCCCGCTCCACGACGTGCCACAGCCACCCGAACACGCGCCAGATCAGCCCCGTCGGCGTCGCCTCGTAGCCCTGGTCGGCAACGATGACCGCGAGCCGCGGGACGAAGCCCTGCGCGCGGTCGAGCAGGTGCGGCACGCGCTGGCTGTCGTGGATCCCGGCCGGATGGACGAGGACCGCGAGCAGGAGGCCGAGCGTGTCGGTGAGGATGTGGCGCTTCCGGCCGTTGACCTTCTTCCCCCCGTCGTAGCCGCGTACGCCGCCGACGTGCGTCGTCTTGACGGACTGGCTGTCGATGACGGCGGCCGACGGGCTCGGGTCCCGGCCTGCCTTCCGGCGGACGGCCTCTCGGAGGGCGTGGTTGACCCGCTCGATCAGCCCGCTGGCCGTCCAGCGCCGGAGGTGGTAGTACACGGTCTGCCAAGGGGGGTAGGCGTCGGGGAGCATCCGCCACTGGATGCCGCCCTTCGTGACGTAGAACAAGGCGTCGAGCACGTCTCGGGGTGTGTGTCGGCGGAGTCGTTGGTCTTGGAGCAGCGGGGCGATAGCTTCCCACTGAGCGTCCGTCAGGTCGGAGTCGTAGCGCTGGCCGAAGGGTCGGTGCATGGCGTCGGCGGTCTTGTGAAGGGTGGTACCTCACAAGATCTGACAGGCGCTCATCCGTTTGCCACGGCGGCGGCCCCGCGCACTCTACCAAACAGCCTCT
>JBBSMV010000078.1:0-11125 GCA_038232975.1 Rhodothermales bacterium | reverse complement strand
GCCCCGGCACCGAGGTCCTGGAGGCCGCCGGCGGGCTGCACCGCTTCATCGGCTGGGACCGCCCGCTGCTGACCGACTCTGGCGGCTTCCAGGTCTTCTCGCTCGCCGAGCGCCGCACGATCTCCGAGGAGGGCGTCCGCTTCCAGAGCCACCTCGACGGCGCGCGCCACCTCTTCACCCCGGAGTCGGTCGTGGACGCGCAGCGCGCCATCGGCAGCGACGTGATGATGGTCCTCGACGAGTGCCCGGCGGCCGACGTGGACGAGGCCTATGCGAGGAAGTCCAACGACCTCACTGTCCGCTGGGCGAAGCGCTGCCAGGACCGGCACCGCGAGACCACTTCACGGTACGGCCACCGCCAGGCCCTCTTCGCCATCGTCCAGGGCGTGACCTATCCCGCCGTCCGGCGCGAGTCGGCGCGGCGGCTGGTCGAGCTGGAGTTCGAGGGGTACGCCATCGGCGGGCTGTCAGTCGGCGAGGCAGCCCCGGTGATGTACGAGATGGTCGAGGTCGTCACCGAACTGCTGCCCCGAGAAAAGCCGCGCTACCTGATGGGCGTCGGGACCCCGGCCAACCTGCTCGAAAACATCGCACGCGGCGTGGATATGTTCGACTGCGTGATGCCGACGCGCAACGGCCGCAACGGCACGCTCTTCACGACCGAGGGCACGGTCAACATCAAGAACGCGAAGTGGAAGACGCACTTCGGCCCCGTGGACCCCGGCCTCGCCGCCTACGCGAGCCGGCATTTCACGAAGGCGTACCTCCGCCACCTGATCCTGTCGGGCGAGGTTCTCGGCCTCCAGATCGCAAGCCTCCAGAACCTCGCGCTCTACACCTGGCTGATGCGCGAGGCGCGGGCAGCGGTCCGCGACGGCCGCTTCGCCGCGTGGAAGGCGGAGGTGCTGCCCCGCCTCAGCCGCCGGCTGTAGGGACACCATGCATGGTGTCCCTACTGTAGGGTGCGCGAGCCGTCGGGCTGGAAGAGCACGCGGAAGGTGTAGTACCGGAAGCCCTCCTCCGGGTTGACCTCCTCGGGCGCGCCGAGGTAGTAGCTCTCGACGGCGACCTTCGCGTAGCGCCCGTCGGCGGTGCGGACCGCGAGCACGACGGGCCGGGGTGAGACCACACCTGAGACGAAGTCGTAGTCGTACCACCCGTTGCCGCCCCCGCCGGGGACCGCCGTCTCGGTCTTGTCGGTGCCGCGGTCCTGGGCGAACGCCTCGGCGGGCGGGGCGTCGGCGACGGCGGCGAAGCTCGTGTCCTCGAGCACGACGGCCCCGCCCTCGCCCGGCCCGGATGCGCCGCCATTGACGAGGATCGTCGTCGAGCGGAAGGCGAGGTCCCAGGCGGCCGAGGCCGAGTCGGCGGCCGGGACGCGGCGGCCCTCGCGGAGGCTGTAGAAGGTGAAGTGCCCGCCGTCGCCCCGCGCGTCGAGGTCGGCGACGGTGTAGGCCACCGGCTCGGACGGCGCAGACGGCTGGGATGCGGCACAGGGGGCGAGGGCGAGCGGGAGGGCGAGGGCGATGAGGCGGCGCATGAGATGGCGGGGCTGGAAAGGCTGTGTTAAATAGCAGGGGGAGCAGGCTACGCATGGAACATCGCCTCGCCCGCCCGGTGCCGGTGAAATTCCTATGCCGCACGATGGCACGAAACCTGCCGACGCTACGATACCCTAAAATAGGCAGGCCATGCCCTCGCTCCTCCTCGCCCCAGCCCGCGTCCCCGTGCCCCGCCTCGCTGCTCGAAACCGTCGCATCCGAACCCGCGCGCGGCGGGAGGTGGAGCGGACCGAGGCGGAGCTCGCCGCGCAGCTGCGGCTCCGCGAGGACATCGCCAACGTGGTCACGCACGGGGCGGGGCTGCTGATGGCCGTCGCCGGGGTGCCGGTGCTGATCGTGCTCGGGGCGCTGCGCGGCGGGGCGCTCCACACGGTGAGCTTCGCCGTCTACGGCGCGACGCTGCTGCTGGTCTACCTCTCGTCCACGCTCTACCACGCCTTCCAGGAGCCGAAGATGCGGCGCGTCTTCCGCATCCTCGATCACGCGGCGATCTACCTGATGATCGCCGGCACCTACACGCCGTTCATGCTCATCAGCCTGAGCGGGCCGTGGGGCTGGACGCTGCTCGTGCTCGTCTGGGTGCTGGCGGCGCTCGGCTGCACCTTCAAGATGCTCTCGGTCAAGCGCTTCGCGCGCTACTCGACGGCGTTCTACCTGGCGATGGGCTGGCTCGTGGTCATCGCCATCGAGCCGATCATCGCGGCGGTGCCGGCGGCGGGGCTGGGGTGGCTGGTGCTCGGCGGCCTCTGCTACACCGGCGGGGTGGTGTTCTTCCTCTGGGAGCGGCTCCCGTTCAACCACGCCATCTGGCACCTCTTCGTGATCGCCGGCAGCGTCTGCCACTACATCGCCATCCTGCTCTACGTCTGGTGAGTCGGGAGCACGGGGTCGGGCGTCGAGAGTCAAAAAGACACCCGACTCCCGACCCGAGACTCCCGACGCTAGAGCTTCCGGTCTTTCCAGCTGATCCGGGGGAAGAGCAGCAGCACGCCCGGCAGCGTGGCGAGGTAGAAGAACAGGTAGGCCTCCCAGAGCGCGAACGTGCGGAGCAGGCCGCGCCGCGCCCCGAGCGTGGCCCACAGCGCGGCGAAGTCCGCCCCGGCCTTGAGGCCGACGACGGCGAGCGTCGGCCCCGGCACGAGGAAGAGCGCCGCGAGCGGGAGCAGGTGCGCCAGGTGCGTGACGGCGTAGACGCCGTGGACCCAGAGCTGCGACTGCGTCCCGCCGCGCGCCCACCGGCGGCGCTGCCGGTAGACGTCCGAGAGCCGGCGGAGCGGCAGCGTCCAGTTGGTCAGCGCCGGGTCGGCCGGGTAGCGGAGGCGGAAGTCGGTCTGCTCGTAGACCGCCCGGAAGAGCATGTAGTCCTCGGTGACGGAGAACGGCAGCGCCGGGTAGCCGCCGACGGCGTCGTAGGCGGCGCGGCGGAAGGCCATGTTGTTGCCCATCGCCGTGATCGGGTACCCGGTCTCGACGAAGGCCGAGCAGATGGCGAGCAGGTACGCCCAGTCGAGCGCCTGGAGCTCGCTCAGGCAGTCGCCGTGGGTCTCGACGGAGGTCTGGCCGCAGACCATGCCGGTGGCCGGGTCGTCGAAGTAGGCGACGAGGCTGCGCGCCCAGCGCGGCGGCGGGGCGCAGTCGGCGTCGGTGACGAGCAGCAGGTCGTGGTCGCACGCCTCGACGGCGGCGTGGACGGCGAGGGCCTTGCCCCGGAGATGGCCGCGCGGCGGCGGCACGGCGGCGGCGTGGACGGCCGGCAGCCCCGCCTCGTCCGCTCCGTCTGCGCCCGCGAAGGCGGCGGTCCGCACGCGGTAGCGCTCGATCACGGCCGCCGTGCCGTCGGTCGAGTGGTCGTCGGCGACGAAGATGTCGAGCCGGTCGGCGGGGTAGTCCTGGGCCAGGAGCGCGTCGAGGCAGCGCGGCAGGCGGGCCTCCTCGTTGCGCGCCGCCACGAGCACAGCGATGCGCGGCAGCGGGGCCTCCGGCTCGCGCCGCCGGTACGAGGCGCGCGCCGTGACGAAGGCGATCCCCAGCACGAACGCGGCGTACAGCCCGGTGGGTACGAGGAGCAGAGACCACATGAGGGCGAGCTGTCGGGGCGGAGCAGGGGAGACGAGGCGGCGCGTGATGATACGTGCTGCGTGATTCGTGAATCCAAGCAAGCGATCACGCAACACGAATCACGCGACACGCGTTACGCATCAGAGCGCGGCGAAGCGGTAGCCGGCGGCCTTCAGCCGGGGCAGCGCCCGCGCCAGGGCCAGCGGCGTCACGCGCCGGGCGTGCCCGCCCTCGTGCAGCACGATCACCGAGCCGGGCCGCGCCAGCCCGACCGTTCGGCGGAGCACCGACGCGGCCGTCGCCGAGGTCAGGAAGTCGCCCGGCATCACGTCCCACATGGCGATCCGCTGCCCCTGCCGCCGGCACCACCGTCGCATCGCCGTCGTGAAGTAGCCGTAGGGCGGGCGCATCCAGCGGACCGCCTCGCCGCTCAGGTCCTCGAGCGTCGCCGTAGCCCGCACCATCTCGGCTTCGACCTCGGCGGCGGGCGTCTGCCAGGCGTTGGCGTGCGTGTCCGTGTGCTGCCCGACCGTATGCCCGGCCTCGCGGACGGCGCGCACCAGCTCCGGGTGCCGCCGCATCCGCTCCCCGATCAGGAAAAACGCCGCCGGCACCTCGTAGCGCGCGAGCAGGTCGAGCAGGGCCGGCGTCGCCGCGTCCGGCCCGTCGTCGAAGGTGAGGTAGAGGGTCCGCGTGCCGTCGGCCCGCCGCCAGAGGAGGTCGGGGAAGAAGCCCGAGACCGCGCGCGGGACGTGGTTGCCGAGGAGGTTGACGAGCACAGGTGGGTCGGGAGTCAGGAGTTGGGAGTCAGGAGTCGGGGCGAGCGTGTTGCCCGTAGGGGCGACCCCATGTGGTCGCCCTCGTCGGGACCGGCACCGCGCCCGTTTTCATTATCGAACGATCCGCCGCCCTTTCCAGGTATAGCCGCCGAGCGCCCCGGCCGCGCCCATCGCCACGATGTAGGGGAGGTGGAGGAGCTGGGCCGGCAGAAACCAGGCCATCAGCCGGCCGCGCCCGAGGTGCCGGCACGCCGGACCCAGGAGCGCCGCCTCGGGCAGCACCTTCAGCCCGAGGCCCGCCAGGAGCGGCAGGCCCAGGCCCGGCACGAACGGCAGCGCGAGGACGCCGCTGAGGAGCGCGAGGTAGAACCCGTACACCGTCGCTACGACGGCCGTGACGGCGGGGTGCCCGTAGTGTGCGCCCTTCGAGGCCCAGCGCCGCCGCTGCTCGAAGAACGCCGCCGCGCCCGCCGGGGCCTCGGTCCGCACGGCGGCACCGGGGTCGGCGCAGAAGCGCACGCGCCACGGCGTCGTGTAGGCGATCTTCTGCATCAGCAGCTCGTCGTCGCCCGAGGTCAGGTGGTCAATCCCGCCGAAGCCGCCGACGGCGTCGAAGACGGCCCGGCGGTAGGCCACGTTGGCCCCGTTGCACAGGTTCGGCCGGCCGATGCCGATGGCCCCCGCGCCGACGGCGACGAGGCCGAGGAACTCGAGGGCCAGCACGTCCGCCGCCGGCCCGCCCGTCGGGTAGAGCACCGGCCCGGAGACCAGCGCCGTCTCCGCGTCGAATGTTTCCACCATCGCCCGAATCCAGCCCGTCGGCACCGTGCAGTCGGCGTCGGTCGTGAGAATGATCTCGCCGCGCGCCCCGGCGATGCCTTTTTCGATAGCACGCTTCTTGTGCGCCTGCGCCCGGTCCAGGTTCTCCGGCATCGCCGCGAGCCGGAGGCGCGGCGGCCCGTCGTCCTCCCCGAACCCCGCCGGGACCGCCGCTCTGTTGACGCGCTCCATGAGGTGGCGGACCAGGGCCGGGGTCGCGTCCTGCGAGAGGTCGTCCACGACGATCACCTCGAAGCGCTCGGCAGGGTAGTCGTTCGCCAGGACCGCGCCGAGGCAGCGCGTGATGCCGGCGGCCTCGTCCCGCGCCGGCACGATGACGGTGACGAAGGGGAGGGTGGGAGAGCAGGAGGGTGGGAGGGTGGGAGGATTCCGTTTCGTCACACGCTGAAACCCCACGGCGAAGGCCCCGACGGTGAGGGCGTAGAGCAGCCCGGAGCCGAGCAGGACCGTCGCAAAGACCGCCGTCACGCGCGCACCTCCGCCGGGGCCGGCTCGGGCGCGAGGCGCAGCCGCAGCACGAACGGCACCCCGACGAGCGCCGGCAGCACCAGGTTCAGGAAGAACAGCCCGAGCGCCGCGCCGAACGCCGCCGCCGCCCCGACCCCGAGCGCGCCCAGGAAGTAGACCGCCGCCCCCTCCCGGATGCCGAGGCCGGCCAGCGTGAACGACGGGATCACGCTCTGCGCGAAGAACACGAGCGCGACGCCTTGAGCCGCCGCCGCCCACGCCGCCCTCGGCTCGAAGGCGAAGACGAGCAACACGAACTGCGCCGAGTAGATGCCGTAGCGCAGCGCCGAGAGGCCGAGCAGGCTCCGCGCGTCGCGCCGGTTGAAGCGGCCGAGGACGCCGAGGCGGTGCGCGAAGCGCCGGGGTACGAGGCGCGTGAGCCACCGCCGCGCCGCGCCGGGGTGGAGGACGAGCCAGACGAAGGTCACTACGCTGAGTCCTCCGGCCGCGCCCACCGCCGCCCACGCGAGCGCGGGCAGGTCCGTCTGCCCCGCCAGGAACGGGACGAGGGCCGCGAGACCCACCGCGAGGCTGCACGCGAGCGTCGCCATGCGCTCGGCGAAGGTGAGCGCGGCCAGCTCCCACGTCCCGGCGTAGCCCAGGTAGAACGCCCGCCCGGCGTAGTCGCCGACGCGCCCCGGCGTCGCCAGCCCAAGCGGATAGCCGCAGAGCACGGCCCCCAGCGTCTCGGCGAAGCGGACCTCCGGCACCAGCCGCCGCACGAGCCGGTGCCAGCGGTACGCCTCCAGCCCGACGTTCACCGGCACCAGCACGAGGGCCGCCGCCACCCAGCCTGGCTTCGCCGCGCGCGCCGCCTCCACCACGGCCCCCCACGCCACGAGGTGCCCGACGTAGGCTACCGCCGCCGCCGCGAGGCCGAGCTTGAGGAGAAAGAAGCCGAGCTTAGGCACAAGAGGAGAGGGAAGAGAAAGAGGAGAGGGAAGAGAAAGAGGAGAGAGTGTCTCTCTTTTCTCTCTCATCCCTCTTTTCTGTTTCCTCTCTTTTCTCTTTTTAGTCGTCACCGCACGAGCGGGCGGGCGTCGCGGATGCCATAGACCAGCCGAATCGTCCCGAACTTGTAGCCCTCGGGATCAATGCCGACCTGCCCGTTGACGATGATCCGGTCGCCATCGAGGTCCACGAGGGTGAGGCCGACCGAGAGCGAGGGCCGCAGCGGCGTCCGCTGCCCGTCGCCGCTGAGGTTGTTGCTGAACGAGATGCCCGGCTCGAACTGCGCGAAGAGGTCGTCGTAGGCGTTGGCGATGCTGAACTGCGTGTTCGCGTCGAGGGCGAACCAGTTGAGGTAGGTGTAGACGGGGAAGCGGTAGCCGAGCGTGAGCGCCAGCAGGTCGTTGCCGTTGAAGCGGTAGCGGGTATAGGCCCCGAGGAGCTGGTCGTCGAGGAGCGGCAGGGCGTAGAACGGGACCGGCTCGTCGCCGGTCTGCCGGGTGAGCGCGACGACGGTGCGGGTGTAGAGGACGTGGCGGCGCGGCGGCATCGGCAGGAAGCCGTAGAAGCTCGCCGTCCCCGACCAGTAGTGGAAGGCGTTCGCACTGACGCCGTCGTAGCGCCGCCCCGTCAGGATCACGAGCGTCCCCTTCGAGCTGTAGAACAGCCTGTCCCGCCGGTCGAGCGCCACCTCGAGGCCATAGGTGACGCCCGTCGAGGGCCGCTCGACCGAGTCGAAGAGCGTCCGCTGCGAGGCCGGGGTAAGGCGCAGGAAGGCGTCGGTGTCGCGGTTGCGGAACGAGCGGACCTCGGCGTGGAGCAGCCGGGCGACGGGCTGCACCAGCAGCCGCCCCGGCCCGAGCGGGTACCACCCGAGCCGGACCTCGGCCTCGGCCTCCTTGAGGCTGGCGTACACCTTGTCGTCGCGGCTCGAGCGCGGCCCCAGCCCGTAGAACCCCCGCACCTGGTCGACGACGTACTGCCCGCCGACGCCCGCGAAGAGCGGCGCGACGAACGGGTCGCCGGTGAAGAACGAGGCGCGGTAGCGGCCGTAGCGCTGCATCGGCTGCGCCGAGAGCGCGAGCTGCGTCCCCGGCGCGACGAGGTTCTCGATGACCACCCCGCCGCCCACGCCGAAGCCCTTCGAGGTGGAGAAAAACGCGTTCGGGAAGACGCGGAAGCGGAAGCTCACTGCCTCCGCCGACGCGTCGGCCGGGCCGGCCGTCAGGACGTCGAGGCCGTCGTCGGTCGTGTCGGGCGCGACGGACAGGAGGAGAGCCAGCAGGAGGGCGAGCATCATCAGAAAGCAGAGATAAAGCGAGGAGGCCCCAGACAGGTACGTATGCGCGACGCGGTGAGCCGTCCACGCCCGGTCCTGAAGAACCGGTCTCGTAGCGTAAGCCCCTGCGGGGCGGATTCAGGTTGTAGGGCTGGTGCAAGGGCGCTTCAGCGTCCTTGTGCTTCTGAGACCGGCGGTTCACCGCCGGGCGGCCTCTCTCGCATTTCGTATGCCTGCTCCCACACAGAGCATCGGAATATAGGCGGCAAAATCAAGAGCGCGGTGCCCGGCATCTGCCCAGCTTTCGCCAAAACGTGCGGCCGGCCTGCTATCTTACCCGCGTCTTCCACCGTCCGCCCGTCCATGAACATCCTCGTCGTCGGCGGCGGGGGCCGCGAGCACGCGCTCTGCTACGCCCTCGCCCGGAGCGCCCGCCGGCCGCAGCTTTTCTGCGCCCCCGGCAACCCCGGCACCGCCGCGCTCGCTACCAACGTGCCGGTCGAGGCGGACGACCTCGGCGGGCTGCTCGCCTTCGCCGAGGCGTCCAGGATGGACCTGACGGTCGTCGGGCCGGAGGCCCCGCTCGTGGCCGGGATCGTGGACCGCTTCGAGGCCGCCGGCCTCCCGGTCGTCGGGCCGGCGGCGGCGGCGGCGCGGCTCGAAGGCAGCAAGGACTTCGCCAAGGCGTTCATGGCGCGGCACGGCATCCCGACGGCCGCCTCGCGCACCTTCGACGCCTCGGACTTCGACGCGGCCGTGGCGTTCGTCGAGGGCGGCGCGTTCCCGGTCGTGCTGAAGGCCGACGGGCTGGCCGCCGGCAAGGGCGTCCACATCTGCGAGGACGCCCCGGCAGCCCGCGCCGCGCTCCGCGCGATCTTGCTCGACGACGCCTACGGCGAGGCCGGGGCGGCGGTCGTGGTCGAGGCGTTCATGCGCGGCGAGGAGGCCAGCGTCTTCGCGCTCACCGACGGGAGCGACTACGTCCTGCTGGCCCCGGCGCAGGACCACAAGCGCCTCGGCGAGGGCGACACCGGCCCGAACACGGGCGGCATGGGGGCCTACGCGCCCGCGCCCGTCGTGACGCCGGCCGTGCTCCGCGCCGTCGAAGAGCAGGTGGTGCGGCCCACGCTCGATGGGATGGCCGCCGAGGGGTCGCCGTACCGGGGCGTGCTCTACTGCGGGCTGATGATCGGAGCCGACGGTGCCCCGCGCGTGGTCGAGTACAACTGCCGCTTCGGGGACCCCGAGGCGCAGGTCGTCCTCCCGCTGCTGGCCTCCGACGCGGTGGACCTGTTCGAGGCGCTGGCCCTCGGCCGGCTCGGGGAGGCGACGGTCGCTGTCGCCGAGGGCGCAGCGGCGTGCGTCGTGCTCGCCTCAGCCGGCTACCCCGGAGCCTACCAAAAGGGCGTCCCGGTCCGCGGCCTCGGCGCGGTGCCGGAAGGGGTCGTCGTCTTCCACGCGGGCACGGCCGAGCGCGGCGGCGAGACCGTGACGGCGGGCGGGCGCGTCCTCGGGGTCACCGGCTTCGGCCCGGACCTGCCGGCCGCGCTCGATGCGGCCTACGCTGGGGTCGAGGCCCTCTCGTTCGAGGGGATGCAGGTCCGCCGCGACATCGGGCAGCGGGGGCTGAGGCGGCTCGCAACGCCATGACCCGTCGCTGCCCTGCACCCGGTGGACGTAGGGGCGACCCTCGTGGTTGCCCGATCCGAGCGGTTCGGTGGGCGAGGGCGGACACACGGGTCCGCCCCTACGTGATGCTCATGCTGACTTTGGCCGGGTGTGCGGCCCGGCCGCCGGAGCCTGCCGAGCCGCTACCGGCCGGCGACGTCCTCGCGGCCGAGCCGTTCGGGCCGACGTTCGAGGACGCGGTGGCGCTCGCGGCGGACCCGGCGGGGCGGCTCTACGTCGTGGACGCCGGCCCCTCGGTCGTCGTCACGCTGACGCCCGACGGGTTCCCGCTGAACCGCCTCGGTGGGCCGGGCACGGGCGACTACGCCCTCCTCGCCCCGGCCGACGTGGACCCCACGAACGGCCTCGTCCTGGCGGTCGCCGACGCGGGCAACGGGCGCATCCAGCGCTTCTCCAGCGACGGCCGCCTCCTCGAAACGCTCCGCGTCCCGGTCAACCTCGACGAGACTGACCTGCCGCGCTCCAGTCGGTTCGGGGTATCCGACGACGGCGGCGACACCGCCGAGACCGGAGGCGGACGGCCGATTGCCGTCGCCGCGGCCGTCACCGGGGAGCTGTTCGCGGTCGAGGAGCTGCGCGGCGTCGTGCTCCGGTGGGACGACCAGGCGCGCTCGGTCCGCGTCGTCGGTGGGATCGGGGCGGGTGAGGGCGCGCTCCGCGAGCCGGTGGACCTCACCCTCGGCCCCGACGGCCGCCTCTTCGTTGCCGACCGGGGCTGGGCCGCCGTGCTCGTCTACGACCCGTTCGGCCTCTACCTCCGCCGTATCGCCGACGGGGTCGCCCGCGACATCCGCGCCGTCACCGTCGTCGGCGACCGGCTGGTGCTCGTGCTCGCGCGGCAGCTTCTCGTCTACGGCCTCGACGGGCGGCAGCGCGGCACGTTCTCGTTCGACCTCCCCGCGCCGCTCGTTGATGTCGCGGGCAGCGAGGAGGGCCTCGTGCTCCTGACCCCGACCCGGCTCTACCACACCGCGCTTCGATGATCAGCTACGCCGATTTTGAAAAGGTGGATCTCCGCGTCGGCACCGTGCGGCGGGCCGTGCCGAACCCGAAGGCGCGCGTCCCGGCCTACGTGCTCACGCTCGACTTCGGGCCGCTCGGGGAGCGGACCAGCTCGGCGCAGCTCACCGAGCGCTACGCGCCGGAGGACCTCGTCGGGCGGCAGATCGTCGCCGTGATGAACTTCCCGCCGAAGCGGGTCGCGGGCGTGAAGTCTGAGGTGCTCGTGCTCGGGGTTCTGGACGAGGCGGGCACAACACTCCTCGTCCCGACGCACCCCGTCGCCGCCGGCACCCGCATCGCGTGAGGACCTCCCGCTTCCCGTTCGTACCCCCTGTTTCGGTAGCGCATCGGGCTACGCCCTCAGGCACTCCCGAAACGGTCCCCCTCGTCGAGGGGGACAGCCGCGCGTAGCTGGGAGCGAAGCGACCGCGAGCGCGGCGGGGGGGTCCCGCGCTGCCTTG
>JBBSMV010000077.1:0-11247 GCA_038232975.1 Rhodothermales bacterium | reverse complement strand
TCGGCGGCCTCGCGGAAGGCAGCGTTCGACATCGTCGTCCAGCCGCTGCCTGTAGGCTGATTGAACGCGGCGGGGTTGGGGTAGCGCGCGACGGCCTCGTCGAGCAGGTCGGGCAGCGTCCGGCCGAGGACAGCCTGGCCGAGGCTTGGGGGGGCGGTGTGGATCTGGAGCGGCATGGGAATCGGGGCTTGGCGTGAGAGCAGAAGCGCTTCCGGCGAGCAGCAAGAGGAAAATACGGTGAGCGAATCCAAGGTGTGCCCGCTCTCGCCGATGGGGGCTCCGGAAAAGAATGAGGGCGTCTGCCTCGGTCACCCTTCCGGGTTGGGCACGGGATCGGCCTGGAAGCAGAAGCCGGCAATCGCGTGGCGGACAATCGCCTCGGCGAAGGCGTCGCGCTCGAAGCGCACGTCCACGCGGCGCGCGAGCAGAAGCGCGACGGCCCCGTGGAGCGCCGCCCACAGCACGCTCGCCGCCACGGCCGGGTCTTCGACGTCGAACTGCTCCACCTCGGCTCCATCGCTGAGGGCCTCGGCGAAGAGCTCGAGGTTGCGCCGGGCGCGGCGGTACTTCTCGGCCGGATAGCGCGCCATCCGCTCCGGGTGCAGCATGAACATCACCTCGTAGTACTCCGGGTTGTCGAGCCCGAAATGCACGTAACCCCGGCTGAGGACTTCGAGCCGCTCGGCGGGGTCGGCGTGGGCGGCGGCCCCGTCCTGCAGCGCCTCGTTGAGCCGCGCCATGCCCTCGTCAATCAGCGCGTGGATGAGGGCGTCCTTGTTCTCGAAGTGGAGGTAGATGCTGGTGGCGCTGCACCCGACGGCGCGCGCGATCTTGCGCATCGAGACGTTGTTGTAGCCGACCTCGACGAGGAGGCGGCGCGTCCGGTCGAGGATGGTGCGGCGCAGGTCGGAGCCGTTGGAGCGGGGGTCAGCCATCAATGCAGAGCGCGTGTGGGTGTACGGGAGGATGGGGGTGTGGGAGTGTGTCTCGTTCCAGGGTTGAGCCCCTCCCCCCCACCCTCTGGCCCTCCGCTTTAGCGGCGCGTCGGTGGACAGAGGACGGTGGGCAGCGACCTGCCCTTGTTGAGCACCCTACAGCGACCCCGCCGCCGCCTGCGGCTCCCGGCACGCGGGGTCGTGGTCGCAACGTGGGATAGGTACTTCAATTCCGGCCGGCTTGTCAAGGTCCGCCCCGCCCGGTGGCTTCCACCTTCGGCGCATTCGGCCGTAGCTTCGCCGCCGCTCCGGCTGTCGGAGGACGCGCGACGGTGAGACGCTAGAAGGGGGTGCCGGCCCTCGGGCGACCACGAGGGATCGCCCCTATGGATGCCGTGAGGAATGAAATGCTAGACCTCGGGCGACCACACGGGGTCGCCCCTACGGGGATACACTACGGGTGGGTACCTTTCCCAGCTTCCGTCCACACTCCCACACTCCCTCCACCGCGTGCGCATCACCGTTCTCACCACCGGCGGTACCATCGACAAGGTCTACTTCGACGCGCGCAGTGACTACGAGGTCGGCGACCCGCAGATCACCGACATCCTCCGCGACGTGGGCGTCGCCGCCGAGGTCGAGGTCGAGACGCTGCTGCGCAAGGACAGCCTCGACCTGAGCGACGCCGACCGGGCGCTCATCGCCGAGCGCGTCCGCGCCTCGGCCAGCACGCGCATCCTCATCACGCACGGCACCGACACGATGGCCGCGACGGCCTGCGCCCTCGGGGAGGTCGGCGACAAGACCGTCGTCCTCGTCGGCTCGCTCAGCCCGGCGCGCTTCAAAGGCTCCGACGCCGAGTTCAACATCGGCTTCGCGCTGGCCGCCGTGCAGACGCTCCCGCCGGGCGTCTGGGTCGCCATGAACGGTCTCATCTTTCCGGCCGGGGGGGTCCGCAAAAACCGGGAGGCGAATCGGTTCGAGGGCGAGCCGTACCAGGCCGGTGCTCCGTGAGCGCTCTCGCCTTCGTGAACTCTGCTCGAAGGGGATACATCCGTGAAGGCCGAAGTTCTTTCTCGTAGTATCTAGCGCCTCCTTCCACCTAAACGCTCGCCGTCATGCCTCGCTTTGCTTCGCTCTTCGTGCTCCTGCTGCTCTTCGCCTTCGCCCCCGATGCCGAGGCGCAGCGAGTGGCGTGCACAGGCGGCTCCGTCACGCCCGCCGGCTCGTCCACGTCGTATGCGTGCAGCAACGTGGACTTCCTCAGCAACCTTCCCATCAACGCTATGGGTGGGGGTGGCGGAGAGGGGAACGACATCTGGGGCTGGACCGACCCCGAGACCGGCAAGGAGTACGCCCTCGTCGGGCTGGAGAACGGGACCTCGTTCGTCGACGTCTCGACACCCACCGAGCCGGTCTACCTCGGCCGCCTCCCGACGCACACGAGCGACAGCATCTGGCGCGACATCAAGGTCTACGCCGACCATGCCTTCATCGGCAGCGAGGCCGACGGCCACGGCATCCAGGTCTTCGACCTCACCCAGCTTCGCGACGTGACCAGCCCGACGACCTTCTCGGAGACGGCGCACTACGCCGGGATCGGCTCGTCGCACAACGTCGCCATCAACGAGGCGACCGGCTTCGCCTACGTCGTCGGCAGCCGTGGCAGCCAGGGCTGCTCCGGTGGTCTCCACATGGTCAACGTCCAGGACCCGGAGAACCCGACCTTCGCCGGCTGCTTCGGCGACGACGGCTACACCCACGACGTGCAGTGCGTCACCTACGACGGCCCGGACACCGACTACACCGGCGACGAAATCTGCTTCGCCTCGAACGAGGACACGATCACGATCGTCAATGTGACCAACAAGAACCGGCCGGTTCAGCTCTCGCAGATCGTCTACCCCAACATCGGGTACGTCCACCAGGGCTGGCTGACCGAGGACCAGCACTACTTCATCAGCGACGACGAGCTCGACGAGATCACCTTCGGAGGCCAGACCCGCACCCTCGTCTCGGACGTCAGCGACCTCGACAACCCCGAGTTCATAAGCGCCTACCGTCATCCCGTAAGCTCCATCGACCACAACCTCTACGTCAAGGGTCGCTACGCTTACGCGTCCAACTACACCTCCGGCCTCCGCATCCTGGACACGGACGAGATCGAAGGGGGCGGCGATGGCATCCTCCGTATGGTGGCCTTTTTCGACACCTACCCGTCGTCGAACGCTGCCTTCTTCGACGGCACGTGGAGCAACTACCCGTTCTTCGAGAGCGGGATCGTGATCGTCAACGACATCAGCAACGGGCTGTTCGTTCTGCAGCCGATGCTCGACCCCTCCACCGCGTCGGAGGACGCCGCTGCGCCGGGCGAGCGCGTGCTGGAGGCCTACCCGAACCCGTTCACGGACCAGACGCGGCTCTCGCTCCGGCTCGGCCAGGCCGAGCACGTCACGGCCGAGGTCTACGACGCGCTCGGCCGCCGCGTGCAGACGCTCTTCGAGGGCACCGTCGGCGCGGGCGAGACCAGGCAGCTCGTCTTCAACGGCGCGGGCCGGCCCGCCGGGCTGTACGTCGTCCGCGTCACTGGCGAGACCTTTTCCGAGTCGAAGCGCGTCGTGCTCGCGCGCTGAGCCGGCCGGCAACGTCTGACGGGTTGCTGCGTACAGGCGTGGGTCGCACCGGCGGCCCACGCCTCTGCGTTTGTGCCCGCGCCTCTTTCCTCTGTCTTGCAACCACCACTTGTCTTGCAACCACCACTGCCATGCGCTCCCTCCTGCTCGCCCTCGCCGTCTGCCTCGCCGCGCTGCCCGCTGCGGCCCAACCCAAAGCCTGCGGCGCGACCGGCATGATCGGGGACTACCCCTGCGGCCACGTCACGCTGCTCTCCCACGTCGGCCTCGAGACGATGGGGGCCGAGGCCGGCAACGACGTCTGGGGCTGGACCGACCCCGACACCGGCAAGGAGTACGCCCTGATGGGCCTCGCCAACGGCACCGGCTTCGTGGACATCTCCGACCCGGCGACCCCGGCCTACCTCGGCAAGCTCCCCACTCACACCGTCGCCACCATCTGGCGCGACGTCAAGGTCTACGGCACCTACGCCTTCATCGTCAGCGAGGCCGACGGCCACGGGATGCAGGTCTTCGACCTGACGCGCCTCCGCGACGTGGCCCCGACGCAGGGGCCGGTCACCTTCACCGAGGACGCGCACTACGGCCGCGTCGGGCAGAGCCATAACATCGCGCTCAACGAGCTGACGGGCCTCGCCGTCATCGTCGGCAACCGCGAGAGCGAGGGCTGCGAGGGCGGGCTGCACCTCGTCGACGTCCACGATCCGCTGAACCCGGCCTTCGCCGGCTGCTTCGGCGGCGACGGCTACACCCACGACGTGCAGTGCGTCGTCTACCACGGTCCCGACGCCGAGTACGACGGCCACGAGGTCTGCTTCGCCTCGAACGAGGACACGGTGACCATCGTGGACGTGACCGACCGCAAAGCGCCGGTGATGCTCTCGCAGGCCGTCTACCCGAACCCGGCCTACACCCACCAGGGCTGGCTCACCGAGGACCACCGCACCTTCATCGGCAACGACGAGCTCGACGAGATGCGCTTCGGCACCAACACGCGCTCGCTGATCTTCGACGTGTCCGACCTCGACGCGCCGGAGTTCGTCGGGCCGTACCTCAGCGCGTTCCCGTCGATTGACCACAACCTCTACGTCCGCGGCGACGCCGTCTACGAGGCCAACTACCGCACCGGCCTCCGCGTCCTCGACGCCTCGCGCGTCGCCGACGGCGAGCTCCGGGAGCTCGCCTACTTCGACACCTTCCCGGCCGACGACAGCGGGCAGTTCGGCGGGGCGTGGAGCACGTTCCCCTACTTCGCCAGCGGGACGGTGCTGATCAGCGACATGCAGCGCGGGCTGTTCATCGTCCGGCCGGAGCGGGCCGCGCCGCTCGCGCTCGCCTCGTTCACGGCATCCGACTCGGACGGGGCCGCCGACCTGGCCTGGACGCTCGGGGCCGACGCTGACGTGGAGCGCTTCATGGTCGAGCACGAGCGGGGCGGTGGGTGGACGACGCTCGGCACGGTGGAGGCGTCGCCGGGGCAGACCGGCTACCGCTTCCGCGCCGCCGACCCTTCGGCAGGCTCAGGGCAGGCTCTCGCCGACGGTGAGCAGACCTTCCGCCTCCGCGCCGTGGACGCCTCCGGGCTGACGGCCTTTAGCACACCGGTGACGGTCTCCGCCGGAGGCACCGGCTCAATGGGCGAGTGAGTAGCTCTGCTTTTTGAGCCAGGCGCGGCGGGTCGGCGAGAGGCTGGGCCGCCGCGCGGCATTTTGTGCGTCCCCAGCGAACTACCCGGCGAACCGCCGGCCCTTCTCGGTGAGGGCGAACGTCCCGGCCAGCACGTCGGCCACGCGGAGGTAGCCCTCGTGGACGAGCCAGTCGGCGAGGCCGTCGACGCGGTGGGGCGGGAGGGCTTCGCCGGCCAGCCACGCGGCGCGGTCGTCGCCGCGCGCGGCGTGGTCGAGCAACCGCCGCAGCGCCGGCGCGTCCTCGGGCGTGACGACAGCGGGGCGGTGGCGGCCGAGGCACACGTCGCAGGCCCCGCAGCGCTCGGGGCTGCGCTCGCCGAAGTAGCCCAGCAGGAAGTGGCGGCGGCAGGTGATCGAGCGGGCGTAGCGCAGCACGTCGTCCAGCCGGGAGGCCGCCCGTCGCCGCGACGCCCGGAGCGCCGTGTCGTCGAGCGGCACCTTCTCCGAGCGCGGCCCGGCGAAGACGACCCGCAGGCCCTCCCCCGGCGCGTGGTAGGCGACGAGGCCGTGCTGCCCGAGGAAGTCGAGGCCGCGCAGCAGGCGGTCGCGCGCCAGCCCGGTGCGGCGCTCCAGGGCGCGGAGGTCGAGGTCTGACCAGGCGGAGAACGCCTCGGCGTGGACGCTCCGCAGGAGCACGCGGACAAAGCCGGCGAGCGCCTGCCCTGAGCCTGGCGAAGGGGCGTCGTTGCCCAGCCCGTCGGCGTAGGCGCGGACCACCTCGGCGGGCTGGAGGAAGCGGACGAGGCCGCGGTGCCCGTGCGGGGCCAGCTCCTCCCAGACCCCGGCCCGTGCGAGCGCCGCCACCGAGGCCCGCACGCGCAGCCCCGGCTGCCCGGTCGCCGCCGCCACGGCGTCCACGTCAATTCCCACCGGCCCGTCCGGCTCCGAGCCGATGGCGAGCTGGGCGAGGCTGCACACGGCGTCGTAGATGGCGCGCACCGCCGGGGCATCGGGGTGGCCCTCGTCGGCGAAGGAGCGGGCGGCCGAGGCGTCGCGCTCGGCGAAGAGCAGCACGGCGTAGGACCGCGCGCCGTCGCGCCCGGCGCGGCCGGCCTCCTGGTAGTAGGCCTCCAGCGTCGGCGGCGGCTCGGCGTGGAGCACGAAGCGCACGTCGGGCTTGTCTATCCCCATGCCGAAGGCGCTCGTGGCAGCGATGACGCGCGTCGCGCCTGCTTGCCAGCGCTCCTGCACGGCGGCGCGCTCGGCGTGGGGCAGCCCGGCGTGGTACGCCTCGGCCGGCACCCCGGCGCGCGCCAGCGCCGAGGCCCAGCGCTCGGTCCCCCGCCGCGTCCCGGCGTAGACGATCCCGCTGCCGCCGACGCCCTCGATGATCTCGAGCGCCTTGGCGCGCTTGCTCTCGGTGCGGAACACGCTCGGCACCACGTTCGGCCGGTCGAAGCCGCGGACCACCACGCGCGGCGCGTCGAGGCCGAGGTTGTCCACGATGTCGCGGCGGACCTCGGGCGTCGCGGTCGCGGTGACGGCGAGGACCGGCGGGCGGCCGAGGAGCGCGGCGGCGGCGGCGATGCGGAGGTAGGCCGGGCGGAAGTCGTGCCCCCACTCGGAGATGCAGTGCGCCTCGTCAACGGCGAGGAGCGTGACCGGCAGGCGCTCCGCCCGCGCCTGAAACGTCTCCGTCTCCAGGCGCTCCGGGGCGAGGTAGAGCAGGCGGTAGCGGCCGAACTCGGCGTCGGTCCAGCGCTGCTCGGCCTCGTGGTACGGCACCGAGCCGTCGATGAACGTCGCCGGGACGCCGCGCGCGCGCAGCCCCGCCACCTGGTCGTGCATCAGCGCCACGAGCGGCGAGACGACGAGCGCGAGGCCGCCCCGCAGCACCGCCGGCACCTGGTAGCAGACCGACTTCCCGCCGCCCGTCGGCAGCACCGCCAGCACGTCGTGTCCCCCGAGCACGGCCTCTACCGTTTCCCATTGTCCAGGGCGGAAGCGGCCGTGCCCCCAGTGCTTCTCCAGCACGGCCTCGGCCGCCTCCCGTGACGCGGGGGCCAGGGAGCGGGCAGATGAAGAAGTGCCAAAGGGCATCGAGAAGGCTGAGCGCAGAGGTTACGGTGCGGCAGATCGGGTGTCTAAGGTAGCGAGACCGAACAGCTATCGTCCCCAATAATGGTGGGGACGCGCCGGCGCGGCGAGGGATTCCTTGGTGGGGGGCCTCCAACCGCGCCGGCATTTTTTTAGGGTCGGGAGTCGGGAGTCGGGAGAAGCTGTCAGGATGCCAAGACCGTCGCGTCCTCTGTCCACCGTAGCTTTCCCGGCTCTCCCCCGTGCCTATGCCCCGCCCCCGCGTCTCCGTCGTCATCGTAAGCTGGAACGGGCGGGCGCTCCTCCGGCAGTTCCTCCCGTCGGTCGTCGCCACCGACTACCCCGACCTCGAGATCGTCCTGGCCGACAACGCCTCGACCGACGGCTCGGCCGAGTGGGTCGCCCAGGCGTTCCCCTCGGTCAGGGTCGTCCGGCACCCGGAGAACTGGTTCTTCTGCCGGGGTAACAACGAGGCGATCCCCCACACGACGGGCCCCTACGTCTGCCTGCTCAACAACGACGTGGAGGTCCCGCCGGGCTGGCTCGCGCCGCTCGTGGAGGCGATGGAGGCGATGCCCGACCTCGCCGCCGTCCAGCCCAAGCTGCTCCAACTCGCCGACCGGACGCGGTTCGAGTACGCCGGGGCGAGCGGCGGCTTCCTCGACCGCTACGCCTACCCCTTCGCCCGAGGCCGCCTCTTCCAGACGCTCGAGCACGACCGTGGGCAGTACGACGACGCGCGCGACGTCTTCTGGGCGACGGGGGCTGCCCTCCTGCTCCGCCGCACGGCGCTCGACGACGTGGGCGGACCGAACGGTCCTCTCGACGAGCGCTTCGTGATGCACCAGGAGGAGGTGGACCTGTGCTGGCGGCTGTGGCGGGCTGGGTGGCGCGTCCGCGTCGAACCCCGGAGCGCGGTCTACCACCTCGGCGGCGGCTCGCTGCCGCAGGGCAACCCGCGCAAGGCGTACTACAACTTCCGCAACAGCTTCCTCCTGCTCTGGAAGCACCTCCCGCCGCGCCACTTCCGCCGCGTCGCCGCCGGCCGCTACGCCCTCGACACCGCCGCCGCCGCCCGCGCCGCCGCCGCCGGACGCTTCGCCGAGGTAGACGCCATCCGCCGCGCCCACCTCGACTTCCGAAAGCTCCGCCGCCACTACACCCCGCCCTCCGACGACGAGCCGTTCGTCCTCCCCCCCTACGCCGGCAGCGTCGCGCGCGACTACTACCTGCGCGGCCTCAAGACCTTCGCCGACCTCCCGGCCGAGCGGTGGACCGTGATTCGTGATTCGTGAGAAGCACCCTCAGTGCCGCGTGCTGCCCCTCACGAATCACGTTTTACGAATCACGTCTTGCGCAGCCGGGGCGCAAAGACGACGGCAATCGAGGCCAGGACGACGGCCATGCCGACGAGCGCGAGCGGCCCCGGCGTCTCGTCGAAGAGCAGGTAGGCCAGGAGCGCGCCGATGACCGGCTCCGAGAGCGAGAGCAGCCCGAGCACCGCCGCCGGGAGGTACTTCACCGCGTAGTTGAACGAGCCGTGCCCGACGAGCTGCGGGAAGACCGCCATCGCCAGGCACAGCCCGAGGACCGGCGGCGGCTGCGCCAGCGGCGTCCCGCGCGCGACGGCGACGGCGAGGACCGTCACGGCCGCCGTCGCGTAGACCGGGAAGAGGTAGGCCAGGAACGACGCCCGCTGCCGCACCGCCCGCCCGATCAGCAGGTAGACCGAGATCAGCAGCGACGCCACGAGCGCGAGGCCGTTGCCCACCGCCGCGTCCGGGAACGCCCCGTCGCCAGCGTCGCCCAGCCCGATCAGCACCGCCCCGGCGACGGCCACGACGATCGCCGCGACGGTCCGCCGCGCCAGCCGCTCGCGCAGCACAGCGTAGCCGAGCACCGCGATGAAGAGCGGGCTCGTCGTCACCAGGACTGAGGCGCTCGCCACGCTCGTCCAGTAGAGCGACTCGATCCACGCGATGAAGTGCAGCCCGAGGAAGATGCCCGAGGCGAGGACCAGCCCCCAGTCGCGCCGCGCGAAGCGCCGGAGATCAGCCCCGATCTTCGGCAGGGCGACGGGCGCGAGCAGGAGCGCGGCAAACGTCGTCCGCCACGCGGCGAGCGCCAGGCCCGGAGCCTCGGTGCCGAAGCGCACGAGGATCGCGCTGACGCTGAGCGAGGCGAGGCCGAGCGCGAGGACCGGCCAGACCCGGCGCGGGACGTTGGTTTCTCGTTTCTGGTTTCCTTGCGGAAGGCTTCGCGTGCTGGTTTCTAGTTGAGCACGCTCGGTCGTCTTCATCAACCAGAAACGAAAAACCAGAAACTAGAAACGGTGCGAAGCGCCCTAGCGCAGCCGGTCCATCGAGCGGACGAGCGTGATGTCCTTCTCCACCCCGCGCCGCGCCAGGCGGAGGAAGACGTAGGCGGCCACCGGCAGGAGCAGCGTGAGGTAGAGCGACACCGGCACCGGAATCCCGGTGTCGTTCTCCCCGACAAACGCCGCGAGGCATCCCACGAGCGCGAGCACCAGCCCGAGGTCGAGCCACTGCGCCGCGAGGATGAGCTTGCGCTGGTTCGCGCGGTCCCTGTAGAAGAAGATGCTCACGAGCGCGAAGAGCACCACGAGGCCGCCGAGCGTAACCGATACCGCCGTCAGCCACGGGTAGATGGCCCCGATGACCGTCTGCCACGCCTGGCCCAGCACGAAGAACAATGCGACGAGGAGCGCGGCGAACAAGAGGTAGAGCGACTGGAGACGCTGGATCATGTCGAGTGGCGAGTTACGAATGCCGAGTGTCGAATAATTGTCGTGTAAGGGCGAGGCATGCCTCGCCCTGCTGGAATCACGCCGCCACGTTGGCCGCGACGCGGTCGGCGAGGTGGGCGGCGAACTCGGCCGTCGAGGCCGAGCCGCCGAGGTCGGGGGTGAGGTGCGTGCCCTCGGCGTAGACCTCGAGGATGGCCGTGCCGACGGCGTCGGCGGCCTCCTTCTCGCCGAGGTGGCGGAGCATCATCTCGGCCGAGCGGATCATCGCCGTCGGGTTGGCCTTGCCCTGGCCTGCGATGTCCGGGGCCGAGCCGTGGACGGCCTCGAAGACCGCCTCGTCGTCGCCGATGTTGGCCCCGCCCGTGACCCCGAGGCCGCCGACGAGGCCGGCGGCGAGGTCGCTCAGGATGTCGCCGAAGAGGTTGGTGGTCACGATGCAGTCGTAGCGCTCGGGGTAGACCACGAGCTGCATCGCCATGTTGTCCACGATCCGGTCGTCGAAGGCGATCGCCGGATAGTCCTGGGCGATCTCGCGGCCGATGTCGAGGAACATCCCGCCGGTCTGCTTGAGGATGTTGGCCTTGTGGACGAGCGTGATGCGCTCGCGGCCCATCTGCTGGGCCTGCTCGAAGGCAAACCGGATGATCTTCTCCGAGCCGCGGCGGGTCACGCGGGCAATCGAGTCGGCGATCTGGTTGCGGGCGTCGAAGTGCTCGATCCCGGCGTAGAGGCCCTCGGTGTTCTCGCGGAAGATGAGGAGGTCCACGTTCTCGTAGCGCGCCTTCGTGTTCGGCAGCGAGACGCACGGGCGGACGTTGGCGTAGAGGTCGAGCGTCTGGCGGAGCTGGACGTTGGCGCTGCGGAAGCCGGTCCCGACGGGCGTCGTGAGCGGCCCCTTGAGGGCGACCTTGTTGCGGCGGATCGAGGCGACGACGGCCTCGGGGAGCGGGTCGCCGCCGGCCTCGTAGGCCGCCATGCCGGCAGTGTGCTCGTCCCAGTCGAAGTCGAGGCCGGTGGCGTCGAGGACGCGGAGCGTGGCGTCGGTGACCTCCGGGCCGATGCCGTCGCCGGGGAGGAGCGTGATGGGGTAGGGCATGGCGAGAGGTTGCTGAGGAGTCCCCCTCCCTTCGACTGCGCTCAGGGCAGGCTCTGGACAGGAGGGGAGCACGCACGGCCGTGCGTGCGGG
>JBBSMV010000076.1:0-11286 GCA_038232975.1 Rhodothermales bacterium | reverse complement strand
TCTACGGGCAGCGCGGGCCGGAGCTGGCCTACCTCAACCCCGTCCTCCCGATCAAGCCCGCCGAGCACGCGCTCTGGGACCGCGACAACTCCCTCTTCGCGCTCGAAGCCGTGTTCCGCCCGACCGATGGGGTGGAAATGTATGGCACGCTCCTCGTGGACGACCTCGACGTGGGCCGGCTCGGTCAGAACTCGTTCAACAACAAGTGGGCGGTGCAGGCCGGGGTCGGGGCCGCGCTCGGGCCGGCGCTGGGCTGGATCGAATACACCCGGACCGAGCCGTTCGTCTACACCCACCGCTTCCTGCTCGACGGCTCGTTCTACAACGCCTACCAGCACAACGGCTTCGGCCTCGGCCACCCGCTCGGGCCGAACGCGGACCAGCTCGAGGTCGGCCTCCGGGCGTGGGGGCCGGGACGGACACGCGGCGAGATGCGGGCGCGCTACGTCCGGCGCGGCGAGAACGTCGTGGACCCCGCCACCGGCGAGGTCGTCCGCAACGTCGGCGGCGACATCGGCGACGGCCGGCAGCCGCCGTTCGACGACTTCTCGAAGGTGTTCCTGGCGGGCGAGCGCTTCGCCGGCCCCGGCCTGAGCGTGGGCCTGACGTGGGAGCCGGTTCGCGACATCGCGCTCAACCTGTTTGCGGACTACCAGCGCTGGGACCGTGACCCCGACCGGCTCTTCGTCCGCACCGAGCTCGTCGTGGACCTGTAGCGCCGTGAGCTTGCCGTGCTCGAACGTCGGCGGGATGCGCGGGTTACAGACGGCATGCCCGACGCCATCGCCCCCGATCTCGCGCGTGCCCGCGCCCTCGTGCTCCGGTTCGGCTGGAACGCGACGGCCTACCAGATTCTCAACCCCGGAATTCGCCACTGGTTTTGGGAGGACAGCGAGGCGGTCGTCGGCTATTTCAAATCGTGGCGCGTGTGGGTGCCGGCGGGCGCGCCCGTCTGCGCCCCCGGCGACCTCGATGCCGCCGCCGCTGCGTTCGAGGCGGAGGCAGCCCGGCCCCGTGCCCGCGTCTGCTACTTCGGGGCTGACGCACACCTGCGCGCGCTCCGCGCCGGGCGGAGCGGCTTCAGCGAGATGCTCCTCGGGGCGCAGCCCGTCTGGGACCCGGCGCGCTGGCCGGACATCCTCGCGAACAAATCGTCGCTCCGCGCCCAACTCAACCGGGCGCGGAACAAGGGGGTCGCGGTGCACGAGTGGCCGGTCGAGCGGGCGCACGACCACCCGGCGCTGCGCCGCTGCCTCGCCGAGTGGCTCCAGACGCGCGGCCTCCCGGCGCTGCACTTCCTCGTTGAGCCGGAGACGCTGGCGCACCTGCTGGACCGACGCGTGTTCGTCGCCGAGCGGGTGGGCGAACAGGGTAGCGAGGCCGTGGCGTTCCTCGTCGCCTCGCCCATTCCGGCGAGGCAGGGCTGGCTGGTCGAGCAGCTCGTCCGGGGGCCCGATGCCCCGAACGGGACGGCGACGCTGCTGCTCGACGCCGCGATGCGGGCCGTCGCCGAGGGCGGCGCGGACTACCTGACGCTCGGCCTCTCCCCGCTCTCGACGCGCGCGAGCGCCGCTGTCGAGAACCCGTTCTGGCTCCGGCTCGCACTCGGCTGGGTGCGGGCGCACGGGCGGCGGTTCTACGACTTCGAGGGGCTGGAGCGCTTCAAGGCCAAGTTCGTCCCCGACCACTGGGACCCGATCACCGCGCTCACGAACGAGCGCGTGCCCAGCCTAGTCACGCTCCACGCCATCGCCGACGCGTTCAGCGGCGAGGGCGTTTCGCCGTTCGTCTTCCTCGGCCGCGCCCTTGCCGAAGCGCTCGCCCGCGAGGTTCACACGCTCGGCGGCCTGCGCGACGGAGGCTAGTTCAGGCGGAAGTAGAACGTGATCGTGCCCTCCTGATTCTCCTGCGGCGCGGCCGGCGGCAGCGGGTTGAAGCGCCACCCGCGCACGGCCTCCTGCACGGCGCGGTCGAGCGCCGGCCCGGCCCGGCGGACGAGCGGGTAGGCGGCCACGCTCCCGTTCGGCGCGACGGTCACGCGGACCGTCACCGTCCCGACGCCGCCGGGGTTCTGCGGCAGCGGCGCGCGGCGCGGCGTCCGGTTCAGCCCGTCAATCGAGTAGGGCGCGCGGCGCGTGGTGCTCGTGCCCTCGTCGCCGGCCTCGGACGTCGAGCCGGTGGTGCCCTGCGGGTTGCCGCCGGTCCGGGTCTCGGGCGCGGGGTCGGCGACGGGGCGCTCGGGGCGGGTCTCGCGCTGCGGCTCCGGCACGGTCTTCTCCGGCGTCGGCGGCGGGACGGCCTCTTTTTCCGGTGCGGGCGGTGGGTCGGGGAGCTTGACGGGTTCGGCCCGCTGCGGCGTTGGCTCCGGGCGCGGCGGGGTCGGCTGCGGGTCCGGGCGCGGGGCCGTCGGCGCGGGGCGCTGCACGTCAGCGCGCGTGGCGGGCTGCGCCATCTCGAACGGCCCGAACTCGACCTCGACGAGGCCGAGCGGCTGGGGCTGCGCCGCCCCGGAGACGACGGCGAAGCCGAGCAGCAGGAGCGCGTGCAGCCCGAGGCTCACGCCGAGGCCGGTCCAGTCGTCTCTGTTCATAGCTGGGGTGTGTTGCACTTTGGTTTGGGGGTTGGGAGGGTGAGCGTGTGGACGTGGTGCCATTCCTCGGGCGAACACCGTTCGCCCCTACGGTGCAGAGCGCGACGGCCTTGCTAATTTATACAGTTTCCTTTCCTCCCATCCTCCCATCCTCACTCCCCGCCGCCGACCTGCGTCGAGCCTTTGCCTAGCTGCTCCACGGCCCCGCGCAGCGCCGCCGCCACCACCGGGTCGCGCTCGACCTCGGCCTGCGCCCGGAGCGCGCCGAGCGAAGCGTCGTCGCCGATCTCGCCGAGGGCCTCGGCCGAGGCGCGGCGGACCTCGGGCCGGAGGTCGCCGAGGTGCCCGGCAAGTGTGCGGGCGGCGAAGGCGCGGAGGTCATCGTCGCGGCGAGCGAGCACGAGCAGACCCTCGACGGCGACCAGGCGGAGGTCGTCCGGGCGCAGCACGCCGGTCTGGTCGGCCAGGTACTCCGCGCCCGCCATCCCGCCAAGTTGGTACGTCGAGACCGCCTCGACGAGTGCCTGCTCGACTGAAGCCTGCCACGAGAGCGGCGCACTGAGGAGCGACTGGAACGCGGCGAAGGCGTCGTCGGGAAAATGCTCGGCGTAGAGCCGGACGGCCTCGGCCTGCGTCAGGTACGATGGGTCGGCGAGCGCTGCCCGGAGCACCGGCTGCACCTGGGCCTCGGCGTCGGAGGCGGCGAGGCTGCGGAGCGCGGCACGGCGGACGGCCGGGGCCTCGTCGTTCTGCCCGAGCGCGGCGAGGGCCTCGGTCACGGCGGGGATGCTCGCGTAGGGTTCGAGCGCCTCGGCGGCGCGCTCGCGGACGAAGACGTGCCGGTCCTCGGTCGCAGCGCGGAGCAGGGCCTCGCGCACCTGCGCGTTGAGGCCCTGCCGGGCCAGGAGGGCGACAGCGTCGTAGCGGCCGGCCATCTCGTCATCCTCGGCGGCCTGCACGAGCGTCTCGGCGAGCGGCTGCGTGAGGCGCATCTCGGCGAACGTCCAGTTGCCCTCGTTGAAGCGGACGAAGCTCGGGGCCTCGGGGACCGAGAAGCGGAGCGTCGTGTCGGCGCTGGCGATGTGGACGCGGTGCACCTCGGGCGGGCGGTTCGGGAAGTTCAGCTCGACGCGTGTGTCGAAGGCGAACGTCGGGGCTTTGCTGAGGTCCTGGCGCTGGACGACCTGGACGGTGTAGAGCTTCGAGCCGGCGAAGTATGCCTGCTCGACGTCGAGGACCGGGTGGCCGGGCTGGTGCCACCACTGGTCGAAGAAGGTGCGGAGGCTCCGTCCCGAGGCCTCCTCCATCGCCCGGCGGAAGTCCGCCATCTCGACCGTCCGGTAGCGGTTCTCCTCGAGGTAGCGCCGCATCCCGCGCCAGAACACCTCGTCGCCGAGCTCGAACCGGAGCTGGTTCAGTACCTGGCTGCCCTTCTGGTAGGTGTGGCGGTCGAACATGTCGTCGGGCGAGGCATAGCCGTACCACACGATGGGCCGGCGGAGCGTCTCGGCCTGCTCGAAGTAGGCCTGCCGGTCGGCGATCCCGTGGGCCTGCGCCTCGGCGCGGCCCTGGGTGGCTTCGAGGTAGACCTCCTCCATGTACGAGGCGAAGCTCTCGTTGAGCGCGAGGTTGGCCCAGTCCTCGGTGGTGGCGAGGTCGCCGAACCACTGGTGGGCCAGCTCGTGGGCGATCAGGTCGCGCCCGGTGTAGTCGAGGTAGGCGCGCTCGTCGGTCTGCACGTCCTCGAAGAGCATCGTGATCGTGGTGTTCTCCATCCCGCCGGCGGTGAAGTCGCGGACCGGCATCTGCTTGTAGTTGGCCCACGGGTAGGGCACGCCGAGCTTCTGCTCGTAGACCTCGATCATCCGCGGCGTCTCGCCGAAGATGCGCTCGGCAGCGGCGGCAAACTCCGGCTCGACGTAGTAGGCCAGCGGCAGCGTCTCCCCGCTGATGCTCCGCACCGAGTCCCTGGCGACGAAGAACGGCCCGGCGGCGACGGCGGCGAGGTACGACGCCTGGTCGCCCGAGAGCACCCAGCGGTCGCGCCGCATCCCGTTCTCCAGCGGCGTCTGCTCGACGAGCGCGCCGTTCGAGGCCGTCACGAGCGAGTCCGGGACGGTCATCGTGATGTCGAAGGCCATCCGGTCGTTGGGGTAGTCCCAGGTCGGGAACCAGCGGCGGTTGCTCTCGGCCTGGCCCTGCGTCCATATTTGCGTCGGGCGGCCGGGGTCCGCGCCGGTGGGGTCGATGAAGTAGAGGCCCGAGCCGCCGTCGCCGAGGCCGCCTTGTCCCGCCCCGCGCGTCGGGTGCGCCACGTAGTCGATCACGAAGGTGTAGGCCGAGTCCACGGCGAAGGGCTGCGGCGGCGTGATCGTGAGCCGGGTCGAGTCGTAGGCGAACCCGATGCCGACCTCGCGCCCGCCGACGAGTTGGCGAACGGCCTCGATGTCCATGTCGTCGGCATGGAGGTAGAACGAGGCGAGGCTGTCGCGGAGCGGGGTGAGCGTGTGGCGCGCCGTGCCGGTCACCGTCTCGTTCTCGAACCCGAACGCCACGTCGAGCGCCGTCGTGAGGATGTCCACGCTGCGGTCCGGGGCGCGGTCCGGCGTCACACGGGCAGGCTCGATGTACGTCACCCCGGCCGGGTCCTCGACGACGAGCGTGTCGCGCTCGAACTCGGCCGGGCGGTCCACCTCGGTGACGTCGTAGACCTGCTGCGTGGACGAGCACGCGGCGAGGGCGAGAAGCGCGGCGAAGAGGAGCGAAGGGAGGCGCAGCATAGACAGGCGGGACAAGTGATAGGCCTACTGGTGGAGACGCGGCGGCGACAGTCAATCGTGTGAAGGGCAACCCGCTTTGCCTCAGCCCCGCACGCGCTCGGCGAAGGCCCCGATGCGGCGGGCCGCCTCGGTGACGTTCTCCAGCGAGGTCGCATACGAGCACCGGAGGTAGCCCGCCCCGCTCGGCCCGAAGGCGTCGCCGGGGACGCAGGCGACGTGCTCCTCCTGCAGGAGCCGCTGCGCGAAGTCCTCCGACGAGAGCCCGGTCGAGGTGATGTCGGGGAAGGCGTAGAACGCCCCCTCCGGCTCGAACGTCGGCAGCCCGGCGGCCCGCAGCCCGTCCACGATCACGCGGCGGCGGGCGTCGTAGGCCCGGCGCATCTCCTCGACGTGCGGCTGGCACTCGCGGATCGCAGCGACGGCCCCGATCTGCCCCATCGTCGGCGCGCTCATGACCACGTACTGGTGGCACTTGTAGATCGCCTTCAGGATTTCCGGCGGCGCGCACGCATAGCCGATCCGCCAGCCCGTCATCGCGTAGCCCTTCGAGAAGCCGCCGAGCAAAACCGTCCGGTCCCGCAGGCTCGGGATCGAGGGCAGGCAGGTGTGGCCCTGCCGGTAGGCGTCGCCGTAGACGAGCCGGTCGTAGATCTCGTCCGAGAGCACGAGCAGGTCGTGTTTGACCACCACCTCGGCGATCTCTTCGAGCGTTTCGCGGCGGAGGACAGCCCCGGTCGGGTTGTTGGGGTAGCCGAGGAAGAGGAGCTTCGAGCGCGGCGTGATGCGCCGCTCGATGTCCTCGGCGGTCACCTGGAAGTCGTGCTCGGCGCGCGTCGGGACGTAGACCACCTCGGCCCCGGCGAACTTCGCGGTCGGGCCGTAGGAGACGAAACACGGCTCGGGGATCAGCACCTCGTCGCCCGGCCCGAGGAGCGAGAGCATCGCAAGCTGCATCGCCTCTGAGACCCCGACCGAGACGAGGATTTCGGTCGCCGGGTCGTACTGCACGCCGTAGAGCCGGTCGAGCTCCTCGGCGATGGCGTCGCGCAATTCCCTCAGCCCGGCGTTCGCCGTGTAGCCCGTCCGGCCCGCGTCGAGCGACGCCTTCGCCGCGTCGATGACCGGCTGCGGGGAGACGAAGTCCGGCTCGCCGATGCCGAGCGAGATCACGTCGTCCATCGTGGCGGCGATCTCGAAGAAGCGGCGGATGCCGGAGGGCGGGACGGAGCGGACGCGCTCGGAGAGGCGGCTTTCGAGATCGAGGACTTGCATGAGGATGGGAGGTTGGGAGTATGAGCGGTTGGGAGTTTTCGCGCGAGGGCCGGGGAACAATCCCCCACACTCCCCTCCTCCCACCCACCCACACCCGACAATCCACGGAAAGCGGATGGACCCGGCGGCGAGGGCGCGGGTAAGTTACGCTTCCGCCTCGCGCGGCGCTCCCCCCTTTCACCCGCACCACGACGCTCCGAGATCATGGCCGAAACCCTCACCGCCAACGGCACCTCCACCTCCGCTGATACCACCTCAGCGACCGACGTCCAGACCTTCCAGAACTACATCGGCGGCCAGTGGCGCGACGCTGCCTCCGGCGAGACCTTCGAGGACCGCAACCCCGCCCGCCAGAGCGACCTCATCGGCCGCTTCCCGAAGTCCACGGCCGACGACGTGGACGCGGCCGTGCAGGCCGCGCGCGCCGCCTTCGACGGGTGGCGACTCACGCCGGCCCCGCAGCGCGGCGACCTCCTCCGCCGCCTCGGCGACATCCTCACCGAGCGCAAGAGCGAGCTAGCGCATGCGATGACGCGCGAGATGGGCAAGCCGTTCTTCGAGACCAAGGGCGACGTCCAGGAGGCCATCGACACGGCCTACTACGCCGCCACCGAGGGCCGCCGCCTCTTCGGCCACACTGTCCCGAGCGAGCTCTCCAACAAGTTCAACATGTCCATCCGCCTCCCCATCGGGGTCGTCGGCGTGATCACCGCGTGGAACTTCCCCGTGGCGGTCCCGACGTGGAAGATGTTCCCGGCGGTGCTCGCCGGCAACACGGTCGTCTTCAAGCCGAGCGAGGACGCCCCGCACTCCGGGATGCTGCTCGTCCAGGCGATGATCGAGGCGGGCTTCCCCGACGGGGTGGTGAACCTCGTCCAGGGCGCGGGCGCGGTCGGCCAGGCCCTCGTCGAGCACCCAGGCACCGACGTGATCACCTTCACCGGCTCAACCGAGACCGGCTCGCACATCGGCGCGGTCTGCGGGCGGATGCACAAGCGCTTCTCGTTCGAGATGGGCGGTAAGAACCCGATGATCGTGATGGAGGACGCCGACCTCGACCTCGCCGTCGAGGGCCTGCTCTGGGGCGCGTTCGGGACGGCGGGCCAGCGCTGCACCGCGACCTCCCGCCTCATCGCGCACGAGGACGTCCACGACCGGCTCGTCGAGATGCTCAAGGACCGGGCAGCCAATCTCAAGCTCGGCTACGGCAACGACGACGGCACCGAGATGGGGCCGATGATCAACGCCGACGCGCTCGCCAAGGTCGAGCGCTACGTCGAGATCGCCAAGCAGGAGGGCGCGACGCTCGTCCTCGGCGGCGAGCGCGCCACCGGCGACGGCCTCGCCGACGGTCACTTCTTCGAGCCGACCATCTTCACCGACGTCACGCCCGAGATGCGGATTGCGAAGGAGGAGGTCTTCGGGCCATTCCTCTCGGTGCTCAAGATCAAGAGCTTTGACGAGGCCATCGCCGTGGCGAACAACGTCCCCTACGGCCTCTCGTCGGCGGTCTACACGCGCGACGTGGCGCGCGCCTTCCGCGCGATGCGCGACATCGAGGCCGGCATCACCTACATCAACGGCCCGACCATCGGGGCCGAGGCGCACATGCCCTTCGGCGGCGTCAAGGCCACCGGCAACGGCCACCGCGAGGGCGGCTGGGAGGTCTTCGACTTCTACACCGAGACCAAGACCGTCTACGTCGACTACTCCGGCCGCCTCCAGAAGGCCCAGATCGACAACGTCGAGGACTGAGCCAGCCGCGCGAAGCACCTACGGCACGGCTAGCGCCGCTCGGCCCACTCGTCGAGGACCTTGGCGTCCTCCACGTTCGGGTCCAGCTCGCGCCTGAAGGCCTGCTCGGTCTCGGCGACGGTCGAAGCGGCGCGCTCGAGCGCCCGGTCGATCAGCCGCGCGGTGAGGCGGACGGCGGTGCCGCCGAGGAGCAGGGCCTTGCCCGCCGCCCCGGCCTGCTCGAAGCGGGCGATCCAGCGCTCGGTCTGGTCGGGGACGGCGCTCATGCCTCGTCGTCCTCGTCGGTCTTGCGGCGGGTGGCGCGCCGGGCGGAGGTCGGCGGCGCGGCGGGATTCGGCGCGCCGGCATCGGTCCCCCACGCGGGGCGGTCCCACCCGAAGTCCAGGTTCGCCACGCGCTCGATCACGTCGGCGACTTGGCGGCCGGTCTCCTCGACGGCCTGGCCGAGCGTCGCAAAGGTCGCCTCGACGACGAAGGCGGTTTTATCTTGGGTCTCCAGCTTCTCGAACTCGGCGCGGGCTTTCGCATACTGCCTGCGCGCGTCTTCTCGGGGGTCCGGCATGGCGTGAGGGCTAGGGCGCGGGCGGATTCCCGCGTCGGCGTATCCAGCCTCGTTTCACGGGACCTCGCCCGGCAAGTTTCACCTATGCCCGACACCACGCCGCCGCCCGCTCCCAGCGAGGGGTCCCTCCGCGAGGGCCTCGTCCTCCGCTCGACGGGGAGCTGGTACGACGTGCGCTCCGGCGGCGAGACGGTGCAGGCCCGCGTGCGCGGTAAGTTCCGGCTCCAGGAGCACGACGTGACCAACCCCGTCGCTGTCGGCGACCGCGTGGCGATGCGGATGGAGGCCGACGGGACCGGCCTAATCGTCGAACTGCTCCCGCGCCACAACAAGCTCAGCCGGCGGGCGGCCGGGCGGCGCGCCGGGCGCGAGCAGGTCCTGGTCGCCAACGTGGACGCGGCGTGGTGCGTGCAGGCGGCCAAGCTGCCGTCGTTCAACCCCGGCTTCGTGGACCGCTTCCTCGTGATGGCCGAGGCCTACGGGGTCCCCGCCGGGATCGTCGTCAACAAGGCCGACCTGATCGTGCGCGCGGACCACGCCGAGGACGTCGCCTACTGGCAGGCGCTCTACGCGTCGCTCGGCTATCCGGTCCTGCTCACGAGCGCCGAGACGGGCGAAGGCGTCTCCGCCTTCCGCGAGCGGCTCGAAGGCGCTATCTCCGTCGTTGCCGGGCCGAGCGGTGTGGGCAAGTCGACGCTGCTGAATGCCGTCGAACCGGCGCTCGGGCTGCGGACCGGAGCCGTCAGCCAGAAGACGCGCAAGGGCCGACACACCACGACGTTCGCCGAGCTGCTGCCGGTGGCCGGCGGCTACGTCGCCGACACGCCGGGCATCCGGGAGTACGGCATCTGGGACATGGAGCCGGAGGAGCTCTCGGGCTACTTCGTCGAGATGCTGCCCTACCTCGACGACTGCAAGTTCTCGCCCTGCACGCACGACCACGAGCCGGACTGCGCGGTCAAGACGGCCGTCGAGGACGACGAGATCGCCCCGGAGCGCTACCTGTCGTACCTCGGCATCCTGGCCTCGCTCCGGGGTAAGGACGTGGGCCGATGAGCCGCCGACGGCTCGGCCTCGGGTACCCGCTGTCCCTCGCCGCGCTCGCCCTCATGATGGCGTGGCTCTACGGCGAGATTGACTACCTCGGCGCGTTCGCCGGCGTGGACCTGCGGCACTACCGCGTCATGGCGCAGGCTGCCCCCGGCTTCGCCAACGTGCCGCAGCCGTTCCTGTTTCGGCCGCTCGGCCCCTACTTCGCCGGCCTCCTCCCGCTCCCGGACCCGGCGGCGTTCTACCTCCTCTCGGCCGCCGCGCTCGTCGCGCTCGTGGTGCTCCTCTACCGGTGGATGCTGGAGCAGGGGCGCTCGCCCGCTACGTCCGCCCTCGCCGCCGGTCTTCTCACGCTGAACCCGTATGTCTTCGGGTTTTTTGCGTTCAACTTTTTCCAGCTCGCCGACGTGCTCGCCCTCGTCGGCATCGTCGTCGCCTTCCACGCGCTCGGCGACGGGCGGTGGGCGCTCTTCGCCGCCGCGCTCGCGCTCGGCGTGCTGGCCCGGGAGCCGGCGGTCCTCGTGGTTCCGGCGGCGTTCGTTTTTCTGTGGGAGCGCCGCCGGCCCAACTGGGACGCCGTACCGGTCGCGCTCGCCGTGCTGCCCGGCCTCGCGTTGTTCGTCGGGTTCCGCCTCGTCGTCGAGCCATCGGGCGGGCCGAGCCTGTGGCAGACCTTCCTCAACGCGAGCGGGAAGGCGGCGAGCCTGGAGACGTGGTACCGCCTGCTCGTCAACGCGTGGGCACCGCTGAGCCTGCTCCCGCTCGTCTTCTGGCGGACGACGCAGTCGTTTTTCGAGGAGCACCTGTTCCTCGCCGCCTTCGGCCTGCTCGTGCTGGGGAGCGCGCTCTTCGGCGGGGATCAGGAGCGGCTCGTCGCCCCGGCGCTCGTCGTGGTTTACCCGCTCGTCGGGAATATTCTCGAGGACCGCCGCTGGACGCGCCCGGCGCTCGCCGTGCTCGTCGCCTGCGCCTTCGTGACGAGCCTGCACCACCTCACGGCGCGCTTTCCCCTGCCGAGCCGGACGTGGACGATTGCCCTGTCTCTACTTGCCCTGGTGGTAGCGACGGCAACGGGGTGGGCCGTCAAGAGCGGACGAGCAGAAGCGTGGACGGGCGAAAGAGGCTAGAAGCTATTGCAGAAGTCGGTTGAGGCCGATCAGCGCCAGCGCCAACAGCACCAACCCCCGGTACACCCCGACATCATGCTCCCACCGCACCACCAATGCTCCCACCGCACCACCAGCCGCCGGTAGTTGCCCAACCAGGCCAACGCCCGC
>JBBSMV010000075.1:0-11423 GCA_038232975.1 Rhodothermales bacterium | reverse complement strand
GGTTCTCATGTAAACCGTCATAGGCGCGACCCGCCAGACGCCCCTACCCCTGCACCCCACCCACGGCCGCCGTGCCCAAACGCACCGACATCCAAACGATCCTCCTCATCGGCAGCGGCCCCATCGTCATCGGGCAGGCCTGCGAGTTCGACTACTCCGGCAGCCAGGCCTCGAAAGCCCTCCGCGCCGAGGGCTACGAGGTCGTCCTCGTTAACTCCAACCCGGCCACCATCATGACCGACCCGGTCATGGCCGACAAAGTCTACCTCCAGGAGCTAACGCCCCGCTCCATCCGAGAGATCGTCGAAAAGGAGCGGCCCGACGCGGTCCTCCCGACGATGGGCGGGCAGACGGCGCTCAACCTCGCCGAGGTCCTCCACGAGGAGGGCTACTGGAAGAAGATGGAGGTGGACGTGATCGGCGTGGACATCGACGCGATCCGCATCACCGAGGACCGCCAGCAGTTCCGCGACCTGATGGAGCGCATCGGCCTCGACCAGGCCGCGAGCCGCGTGGCGAAGTCGCTCCTCCAGGCCCACGAGATCGCGCAGGAGCTCGGCGGCGGCCTCGGCTTCCAGCCCATCGTCATCCGGCCGAGCTTCACGATGGGCGGGGCCGGCGGCGGCATCGTCTGGACGGCCGACGAGTTCGACCGCAAGGTCACGCGCGGGCTGGAGCTCTCGCCCGTCCACGAGGTCCTCATCGAGGAGTGCCTCTTCGGGTGGAAGGAGTTCGAGCTGGAGCTGCTGCGCGACGCGGCCGAGAACGTCATCATCATCTGCTCCATCGAGAACCTCGACCCGATGGGCGTCCACACGGGCGACTCGGTGACCGTCGCCCCGCAGCAGACGCTCACCGACAAGCAGTTCCAGCAGATGCGCGACGCCGCCATCAAGGCCATGCGCTCGATCGGCACGTTCGCCGGCGGCTGCAACATCCAGTTCGCCTTCGACCCGGCGAGCGGGCGGATGGTCGTCATCGAGATCAACCCGCGGGTGAGCCGCAGCTCGGCCCTCGCCTCGAAGGCGACGGGCTACCCCATCGCCAAGGTCGCCGCCCGCCTCGCCGTCGGCTACACGCTCGACGAGCTGCCCAACGAGGTCACCGGCACGACGAGCGCCTGCTTCGAGCCGGCGCTCGACTACGTGGTCACCAAAGTCCCGCGCTTCAACTTCGAGAAGTTCGAGGGCGTGGATGAAGAGCTCACCACCCAGATGAAGGCCGTCGGCGAGGCGATGGCGATCGGGCGGACGTTCACCGAGAGCCTCCAGAAGGCGTGGCAGAGCCTGGAGCTGGGCTATGCCGGCCTCGGGGCCGACCGCGACCCCGACCACCGGACCGTCGTCCGCGAGCGCCTCCGCAAGCCGTACTGGGACCGGACGCTGCAAATCCGCAACGCCTTCACCCACAGCGCGAGCGTGGAAGAAATCGCCGACATCACGAAGGTGGACCCGTGGTTCCTCTACCAGATCCGGAGCCTCGTCGAGGTCGAGCGTGAGGTCGCGGCCCGGTCGCTCCACGAGGTCGAGCGCGGCTTCCTGCTGCGCCTCAAGCAGCACGGCTTCTCCGACCGCCAGATCGCCTACCTCCTCAAAGACGGCCCCAGCGAAGAGGACGTGCGCGAATACCGGCTCGGCCTCGGGCTGCGGCCGACCTTCCGGGTCGTGGACACCTGCGCGGGCGAGTTCGAGGCCGAGACGCCCTACTTCTACTCGACCTACGACGGGAGCGGGGACGGCACCGCGAACGAGAGCGAGGTCTCGGACCGCGAGAAGGTCCTCATCCTCGGCAGCGGCCCCAACCGGATCGGGCAGGGCATCGAGTTCGACTACTCGTGCGTCCACGGCGTCCTGGCCGCGAAGGAGATGGGCTACGAGGCCATCATGGTCAACTGCAACCCCGAGACCGTCTCGACCGACTTCGACGTGGCCGACAAGCTCTACTTCGAGCCGGTCTTCTGGGAGCGCGTTCTCGACGTGATCGAGCACGAGCGGCCGGCCGGCGTGATCCTCCAGCTCGGCGGGCAGACGGCGCTCAAGCTCGCCGACGGCCTCACCCGGAACGGCGTCCACATCTTCGGGACGCCCTACGCCAAGATGGACCTGGCCGAGGACCGGGGCAAGTTCTCGGCGGTCCTGGAGGAGCTAGGGATTCCCTTCCCGGTCTACGGCATGGCGCGCACCGCCGAGGAGGCCATTGACGTGGCCGAGGGCATCGGCTACCCGATCCTGATCCGGCCGAGCTACGTCCTCGGCGGGCAGGGGATGCGCATCGCCATCAACAAGGAGGAGGTCGCCGAGTACGTCGCCGGCATCCTGAAGATGCTGCCGGGCAACGAAATCCTGCTCGACCTCTTCCTCGAGAACGCCATCGAGGTGGACTGCGACGTGATCTTCGACGGCGACGAAATGGAGGTCTGCGGCATCTTGCAGCACATCGAGCCCGCCGGGGTCCACTCCGGCGACTCGACCGCCGTGCTTCCGCCGTACTCGCTCTCGGAGGAGATTCAGGAGACGATCCGCCGCACGGCCGAGGCCCTCGCCCGCCGGCTCGAAATCCGGGGCCTGATGAACGTGCAGTGCGCCATCAAAGACGGGACGGTCTACGTCATCGAGGCCAACCCGCGCGCGTCCCGGACGGTCCCGTTTATCGCCAAGGCGACGGGGATTCCCTACGCCGCCATCGGCACGAAGGTCATGCTCGGCGCGAAGCTCGCCGACTTCCGCGCCGCCGGCGAGTTGGAGAGCACGCTCGAAGGCTACGCCGTCAAAGAGCCGGTCTTCTCGTGGGACAAGTTCCCCGAGGTGCCGAAGGAGCTCGGCCCAGAGATGAAGTCCACCGGCGAGGCCATCGCCTTCGTGGACGACCTCACCGACGCGCACTTCCAACGGCCCTACGAGATGCGCAACCTCTACCTCAGCCGCTAGGTACAAGCGTAGCGAACTAACCCGAGGACGTAGTGAGAGACCTAGCTCAGAAGATTGACGCATTGCCGCCTGAGCTGCGGCGCGAGGTCGAGGACTTCGTGGACTTTCTCCGCACCAAGCACGAGCCGGTAGCCGAAAGAAGATTGCGCCTGGGCTGGCGTGGCGCACTGGCCGATCTCCGGGACGATTACACCTCGGTCGAGCTTCAGCACGAGGCCCTGCGGCTGTGGCGAGGGGACTGAGGCGTGTACCTCGTAGACACCAACGTGCTGTCGGAGATCCTGCTCGAACAGGAGCGGGCGGAGGAAGCCGCGACGTTTCTTGGAACGGCCGACCCTTCCGTGCTGCACCTCACGGACTTCTCCCTGTATTCGCTCGGCATCATCCTGCACTACCGCAACCGTACCGGTGAGTTTGGGCGCGTCGTACGGGACCTCGATGCGGCGCGGCTGCAGCTGATTCGGCTTACCCTCCCGCAACTGGCAACGCTGGCACAGACGGCCTCGCGGTTCCGTCTCGACTTCGACGATGCGTACCAGTACGCAGCGGCCGAGCGGTTCGGCCTCACCGTGGTGAGCTTCGATACGGACTTCGACCGCACGGAGCGGGGCCGTAAGACGCCGAGCGAGGTGCTGAAGAACCTGGGGTGATGGAACCTGAAATGCCATCGCCTTCGTGGACGACCTCACCGACGCGCACGTCCAGCGGCCCTACGAGATGCGCCACCTCAGCCGAGGTGCTGGCAGCCTACCCGGACCTAGAGCCGGAGGACATCCGACAAGCACTCCACCGCGAAAGAACAGACAGCTCCTTTTTTATTTGCACATCGTCTCGTTCTGTGCGACATTAGCCATCTGTTCGGCCTCGAAACACCTTCACCAACCACCCCGGTTTGCCATGCATCCTCCTCATCTCCTACGCGGCGGGCTTCTCGCCCTCGCCCTCACGGCCCTGGTCTCGGTCGCCCCGACGGCCGAGGCACAGTACGTCATTCGCTCCTCGACCGCCGACGTCAAGCTCGACGACGGCACTGCGGCGCGCTGGACCACCACGATCACCTACGACGCGGCGAGCGGCGAGTACGTCCGCACCGTCACCGACGCCTCGGGCACCCTCATCAAGCAGGAGGTGACGGAGCAGGCGCTCTACGGGCCGAGCGACGCCGAGGTGGAGCAGGCGAAGGCGCTCATCCTCGGCGACGCCGAGCTGCGCGCACTCTACGACCGGGCCGACAACCCGACCCTCGCCGGCGGCTTCGTGCTCGCGCGCGAGGCAGGCCACGCCTGCGGCCCCGGCTCGCGCTGCCTCATGTTCGACATGTACGACGTGGACGGGCGGAGCGCCGAGCGCATCCGGTTCGTCGTCGTGGACGTCGGCACCAACCAGATCGTCTCGCGGGACTTCGACCCGGCCCGCAACGGCAACGAGACCCGGTTCAACCGCGACCGCCGGACCGACAGCCGCTAACCCTCCCCAACGCCAACACCTTGCTACCATGCGACACACTCTCTTTTGTCTCTTCGCGGCGCTGGGGCTTCTGCTTAGCGTAGCACCCGCGCCCGCGCAGGCCCTCAAGGCCTTCCCCCTCCAGACCTACGACGCCACCGCCGACTGCAACGCCCCTGTCATGGGGCACATTGACTGGCCGGCTAACAACCCCATCTGGTCCTTCGACTACGTCCGGCCCAGCCGGAGCGTCGGCGAAGACGGCTCCGGCCTGGAGATCCTGAACGTCCGCTACCGCGGCTACCTCGTCTTCAAGCGCGCCCACACGCCCATCATCAACGTCGAGTACGACGGGAGCGGCTGCAGCTGCTTCCGCGACTGGAACTACTCCGAGGCCGGCTTCGCCACGACGGGCATCCGCCCGAACGGGTGCTTCGCCGACGCCACCCCCGGCACCGTGCGCACGACCTGCGACAGCAACGCCGCCGGCGGCAGCGGCGGCGACACCGGCTCGTTTCGCGGCGTCGCCGTCGAGGAGCTCGCCGACGAGCTCGTCCTGACGACGCACATGAGCGCCGGGTGGTACCGCTACCGCGTCAAGTGGCACTTCTACCTCGACGGTCGCCTCTGGCCCGAGTACTCGTTCTCGGCCGCCAGCGCGACCTGCACCAGCCAGAGCCACCGCCACCACGTCTACTGGCGCTTCGACTTCGACCTCGCCGACGGGACGCCCGGCGCGGGCGAGGACCAGGTCTACGAGGTCAACCTCGCCACCAACACCCTGCAGCGCTTCACCCAGGAGGTCGAGCGCACCTGGGGCGGCCCGGACGACCGCACCTTCTGGGCCGTCCGCGACGCGGGCCTCCGCGCCGGCTACAAGGTCATCCCCTCGGAGGCCGACCTCGCCCTCCCGGTGGACGACTTCTCGAAGCTCGACATGATGGCCGTCCGCTACGAGCCGGGCGAGTTCAGCGACGGCAGCGTCGGCTGCGCCATCAACCCGAATGTGTCGCAGCTCGTCAACGGCGAGTCCCTCGTGAACGAGGACGTCGTGCTGTGGTACCGCTCGAGCGCGCTCCACAGCGCGGGTAACCCCTGGGAGTGCGACGTCGTCGGGCCGACGCTCGTCCCGTTCCGCCGCGACGGACAGGGCCGCCTGGCCGACCCGGACGCTGAGCCGACCCTCGAGGAGTTCATGACGACGGCCCCGGTCCGCGCTGAGGCGGAGGAGCGCGCGATGCCGGAGGGCTACGAGCTCGAAGGTGCGCGCCCCAACCCGTTCGACGCCACGACGACGGTGCGCTTCCGCGTCGCCGAGGCGCAGCAGGTGAGCGTCGCGCTCTACGACGCGCTCGGCCGCCGCGTCGCTACGCTCTACGAGGGCATGACCGAGGCCGACGAGTTCCGCTCCGTGCAGGTGGACGGCCGCTCGCTGCCGAGCGGGACCTACACCGTCGTGCTCGAAGGGTCTATGGTCCGCGGCTCGACCCGCGTGGTGCTCATCAAGTAGGCTCTCACGCAAGCAGGCTCTGGCGCGTGGTTCTGCCGCACGTCCGTCGCCAAGCGCGCCCGGCTCTCCGAGAGCCGGGCGCGCGCTGTTTTCCGTTTTTGCAGAGGGAACTGGCAATGCCGTCCGCGTACAACGCGCTCCCTCTCTTTAGCCTCGTCCTGTCTTGGCTGCTCGCTCCTCTATCATCGGCCGCAGCGCCGCTCGCCTCCGCCCGGCCGACGGCCTAGCGCCGGACGGTGCCCCGCCCGAGGCGGAGGACGACACGTTCCGCACCACGCTCGACCGCTCCGAGAGCGGTGCCCCGGCGGCCGGCCACGCCGTGCGCGACCTGTTCTCGACGGACGAGATCTTCCAGCGGCTCGTCGCCACGGCCGACGAGGAGTTCGTGCGCTCGAACCGGCTGCTGTTCCTCTCGGGGCTGGCCGCCGGCCTCTCCATCGGGCTGTCGTTCGTGGCGCGCGCGGCGATCACCGCCGAGAGCGGGAGCGTGATGCTCGGCAACCTGTTTTACCCAGCGGGTTTCCTGCTGATCGTGCTCGGGCGCTACCAGCTCTTCACCGAGAACACGCTCACGCCCGTGACGCTCGTGCTGACGCGCATCGCCAGCATGCCCCAGCTGCTCCGGCTCTGGACGGTCGTGCTCGCGGCCAACCTCGCCGGGGCGGCGCTCGCGGCGATGGCCTTCGCCTGGACGCCGCTCTTCGACCCCGACACGGCCGAGGCGGCGCGCGGCTTCGCGCTCCACGGGCTGGAGACGCCCACGGACGCGCTGTTCTGGAAGGGGCTGATGGCCGGCTGGATCGTGGCGAGCATGGTGTGGCTCAACCACGCCGCCCGCGAGACGACGGCCCGCCTGCTCGTGGTGATGATCCTGATGACGCTCATCCCGAGCATGGACCTGTTCCACTGCATCATCGGCTCGTGCGAGGCGCTCTTCCTGGTCTTCCAGGGCCTCGCCTCGCCCCTGGATGCCGGGCGGTTCGTTGGGGCCGTGCTGGTGGGGAACACCGTCGGCGGCGTGCTCCTGGTCGGGATTCTGAACTTTGCCCAGACGCGGAGCAAGCGCTTCCCCGAGCGCGCCGACCGCTCGCTGACGTGGCGCGCGTTCCTCTTCGGAGAGCGCGCCGGTCGCAGCCGCCGGGCCGCGCAAGACGGCCACATCGGGGCCGAGGCCGACGGCGAGACGGGGAGTCTGCTCGACCGCCCGGTCCACGCAGAGGCGGGCGATGGGGCGGAGGCGCAGAGGAGCGAGGGTCTCGAAACTGAGGCAGGGTAGTTTACCTACGGCTCGCACCGGCCGATACCCGCAGAGCGGCCTGGCGGCGAATGCGCCCCAGGCCCTCGCCGCGCGTTCGTTCAGTCTCCGTCCCGCCTGTTCCGATGAGTCAGATGCACAGCCTCCCGCCTGCCGCCCGGTCCGAAGCCTCCGCAGAGCCTCCGGCCGGGAAGCCGCGTGTCCTCGTGCTCGAAGACAACGCCGAGTCGCGGCTCCTGCTGCGCCACCTCCTCCGCAAGGAGTTCGAGGCGACCCTCGTCAGCGGCGTAGACGAGACCCTGGAAGTGGCTAAAGGGCAGACGTTCGACGTGGCCCTGCTCGACATCAACCTCGGCGAGGCGCGCACGGGCGTGGACGTGCTGCAGGCGCTCCACCGGCTCCCACAGCACGGCGACCTCCCGGCGCTCGCCTGCACCGCCTACGCCCTGCCCGGTGACCGCGAGCGCTTCCTCCAGGCCGGGTTCAACGGCTACGTCAGCAAGCCCTTCGTCAAGGCGGACCTGCTGGCGGCGCTGCGAGAGGCAGCGGGGCGGAATGCGGCCCAGCCGAAGGCAGCGTGAGGACAGGAGGCGTAAAACGTATCACGTAAAACGTGAGGGTGCCCGTAGCGAGGCGTTTCAGCGAGGCCCCCTTACGTTTTACGCATCACGATTTACGTCCCACGGCGAAGCGCTCCAGGAAGGCCGAGAGCAGCCCGTCCACCTCCGGCGTGTCGCGCAGCGTGGCGAGCGTCTGCTCGAACGCCGCCTCGTCCTGCGTCTCGGTGTAGTAGGCCCGGTAGGCGACGAGCCGCTGCCGCTCGCGCTCGGCGTCGAGCTCGCTGTGGAACTGCGTGCCGTAGATCGGCCGGCCCGCGATGCGGAACGCCTGGAACGGAGCCGTCGTGTTGCGCGCCAGCTCGACGGCCTCGGACGGAAGCACGCTGACGCGGTCCTGGTGCCCCATCTGCGCCGAGAACTGGACGGGGAAGTCGTGGAAGAGTGGGTCCGTGCGCCCGGCCTCGGTGAGCGTCACCTCGTGGGTGCCCATCTCGCTGCGCTCGTGGTCCTGGATGACCGTCCCGCCGAAGGCGCGGGCGATGAACTGGTGGCCCCAGCACGACCCGAAGAGCGGCAGCCGACGCTCGTAGCAGCCCTCGACGAGCCGGAAGAGCGGGGCTGTCCACGGATAGGTGTGGGTGACCGAGTACGCCCCGGCCCCGCCGATCATGAGGGCGTCCACGCCGTCGAGCAGCGCCTCGCCGAGCGGCTCGGAGAGGGCGTTCACCGTCAGAAGCTGCGCAGGGCGGAGGTGGCAGCGCTCCAGAAACGTCTGCTGCTCTTCCCGGAGCACGGCGGGGCGGTCCCGGACCTGGACGAGGCGGACGCGGAGCTGGTCGTAATCGGGGGCCATAGACGAGGGAGAACGGGGTCAATCTGGACGACGGCACCACGGTGGTTCCGTATCGCCCTCCTCAACGCCTAGGGGAGCGAGAAGATCGGCGAAATGGGTACAAAGGGTCCGGTAGAGCCGGTGCAGCGGGAGGCCGACGACGTTGTAGTAGTCCCCCTGAATCCCCTCGACGAACAGCGCCCCGAGGTCGTCCTGAATCCCGTAGCCCCCGGCCTTGTCGAGCGGCGAGCCGGTGGCGACGTAGGCGGCGATCTCGGCCTCGGTGAGCGCGGCGAAGCGGACCTCGGTGGCCTCGTGGGCGGTGACGGTGCGCCCGGCGTGCGCGAGCGCGAGGCCGGTGTAGACGATGTGCGACCGGCCGCTGAGCCGCCTCAGCATCGCCGCCGCCGCGTCCTCGTCGGCGGGCTTGCCGAGCACCGTCTCGCCGAGGACGACGAGCGTGTCGGCCCCGAGCGTGAGGGCCTCGGGGTGGTCGGGCGCGACGGCCTCGGCCTTGTGCTGCGCCAGTAGCCGGACGGCCTCGCCCGGGGAGGCACCGGGCGGGAGCGTCTCCTCGGCCTCGCTCGGATGGACCGAGAAGGGGACCCCGAGGCGCGTCAGGAGGTCCCGGCGGCGGGGCGAGCGCGAGGCCAGGACGAGCGGGACGCGGAGGCGGAGCATGGGCGGGGCGACGGCGGTCGGGGCCGCAAGATAGGCTCCCCGAGGCTCTGTCCTACGCGGTCCGCGCCCTACGAGGTCAGGCGCGAGAGGCCGACGTTCGAGCGGGGTTGCTCAGCGCCATAAGATTCGGCGCGGCAGGACCGTTCTGTGGGCGAGTCGTCGCCAGCCTCGCGCAGTCTGCAGGCAACATCGGCTCTGTGAATTATTGCGGCCGGAGGTTATGTCCGGGGTGCCTCCTGCGTCTATTGCTCCTGTAACGTTCAACCGAAGGTTCGTTCAGCGTGGCCCCCGTGGGGTGCCTTTTACGTCTATAAGCTCGCAGCCTTCCATTCACCCAATTCAGACGTCACCCCATGCCGGACAACAACCAGCTTCCCTCGAACGTGAACCCCTGCGTTCCCGACTCCCCCAACGAGTCTGACAACACGCGTAAGAGGAACGCCCGCGACCGCCGCCGCGAGGCGGCCAACATCGCGTGCAACCGCGACATCAACCCGTCGCTCAACCAGAGCAACGGCGACGAGAACGACTTCAACTTCCCGCCGGGGCTCCCGTCTGGGACGGCCGACAGCACCGAGTCCGACGAGAACGGTGAGGGCAAGGACCAGGTCCCGAGGCCCGACTGGCGCAGCTTCATCGCCAACTACACCAAGGGCATGAGCCACAACGTCCTCGGCGAGGTGGACCCCCGCAGCGATTACCGCGAGCTCCTCGACGCCGTCGAGCCGAGTCAAACCTCGTCGCCGCCCAACCAAACGCCGATGTTCCCGCCGCAGCCGCCGGAGGAGTTCGAGGACATTCCGCGCGGGCCGGACGGGGCCGACCCCGAGGACCTCCGGCGCTACGTGGACCCGCAGGCCGGCGTGGCCTTCACGCTGATGGCCCCGGACCCGCCGCAGGCGTCGGTCGTGCTGCAAGGCACCTTCCAGCGAGTGCCGTTCCCGGCGGCCCCGGATTTCTCCTCGGCCGAGGCCGCCGCCGAGATGGGCGAGGTCTACCTGATGAGCCTACTCCGCGAGGTCCCCTTCAACAAGTATAGAACCGGCACGTCGAGCCAGCCCGTCCTCGATGCCGCCGCCTCGCTCAACCAGTTCAGCGACTTCCGCGGGCCGAAGATCGGCGGGCAGGTCACGCCGCAGACGCTCTTCCGCGGCGGCAACTACTTCCGTGACCCCGACCAGCAGATCTCCGGTGGCGAGCTCAAGGGGCCGTTCCTCTCGCAGTTCCTCCTGATCGGGACCTCCATCGAGGAGGGGCGCAGCCCGGCCAGCCAGTTCTCCTCCGGCCAGCCGGCGGCCCGGACCGAGGGCGGCGAGCGCGTCATCCCGCCCGGCTCCTCGACCAACCTCGTCGTCCGCCGGGAGGAGGGCATGGTGCAGTACGGGGCCCTCACCATCGACCAGCGCCAGCGCCAGATCGAGCCAGGCCTCGACTTCGTGTCGGACTACCCGACGTGGCTGCGCATCCAGGAGGGCTTCGTCCCGAGCGCGAAGAACCGCTTCACGGGCAACCGGAGGTTCATGTTCAACGGGCGCGCGCTCGCCAACTTCGTCCACTTCGACCAAACCTACGAGACGTACTACATCGCCGCGCTGCTCCTGCTCGGGATGCAGGGGCGGGCCGACCAGCTCGGGGTGCCGCTCTTCGGCATCGGCAACCCGTACAACGAGCCAGGCGCGTTCCCTGACTTCCCCGACGCGCCGGGGTCGCTGAACCAGACGGGCTTCGGGACGTTCGGCAACGGGCACCTGCTGGCGCTCCTCGGCGAGGCCGACCGCCGGGCGATCGAGGCGGTGTGGTACCAGAATTGGTTCGTGCACCGGCGGCTGCGCCCGGAGACCTTCAGCGGGCGCATCCACAACACGGTGCGCGAGCCGAGCGTGCAGCCGGGGCTGGCGGTGCCGGTGGTGCCGCAGGCGCGCTACCAAATCCACCCGGACATCAGCGACCGCACGCGCGAGCCTGCGCAGACGCTGCTCGCGCGGGTGTTCGCGCGCAACGAGGCGCTCAACAACGCGATTGCCAGCCGAGAGAACGGCGGGACGTTCCTCTTGAACCAGGTGTTTCCCGAGGGCAGCCCGATGCACCCGAGCTACGGGGCCGGCCACGCCACCGAGGCGGGGACAGGCATCACGATCCTCAAGGCGTTCTTCAACGAGGACCTCCCCCTGACCGACCCCCGCGACCCCAATATCGAAATCGAAGCGGGTGT
>JBBSMV010000074.1:0-11447 GCA_038232975.1 Rhodothermales bacterium | reverse complement strand
GAGGTGGGCGACCTCGACCGAGTGCGCGAGCAGGTTCTGGCCGTAGGAGAAGCGGTACTTCATCCGCCCGACGAGCCGGACCAGCTCGGGGTCGAGCCCGTGGAGCCCCAGCTCGATGGCGGCCTCCTCGCCGGCCTCGACCACCTCGTCCTCGATCTCGCCGCGCGTCTTCTCGACGACCTCCTCGATGCGTGCCGGGTGGATGCGGCCGTCCTGCACGAGCCGCACCATCGAGAGCCGGGCGACCTCGCGCCGGACCGGGTCGAACCCGGAGAGGAGCACCGCCTCGGGGGTCTCGTCCACGACGACCTCGATGCCGGTGGCGGCCTCGAACGCCCGGATGTTGCGGCCCTCGCGCCCGATGATCCGGCCCTTCATGTCGTCGGAGGCGAGCGGGACGAGCGAGACCGTGTGCTCGACGGCGTGGTTGGCGGCGGTCCGCTGGATCGCGGTGAGCACCACCTTGCGGGCCTCGCGGTTGGCGGTCATCCGGGCCTCGTCGCGGATTTCCTTGATGGCGGCGGAGGCTTCGAGCTTGGCCTCGCTCTCGAGCTCCTCGACGAGCCGCTCGAGCGCTTCGTGCTTCGAGATGCCGGTGACGCTTTCGAGCTTGCGGAGGTGCTCGCCGACGAGCCGGTCGAGGCGGGTGTGCTGGGCGGCGAGGCTTTCTTCGAGGGCCTGGGCGTCGCGCTCGCGCGCGGCGACGGCCTGCTGCCGGCTGCCGAGGGACTTGGCGAGCTTCTGCACGCTCGCCCGGAGCTCTTCGGCCTCGGCTCCGCGCCGGGCGGCCTCCTCGCGGAGCGTGTCCACGACCTCCAGCGCTCGGGCGGCGGCGGCCTCGCGCTGGGCGATCCGCTTCACGCGCCGGGCCAGCTTCTCCTGGCGCGCGTCGAGCTTGAGGCAGAGGCGGTGCTGCTTCGCCTGCCGCTCGGCCGCCTCGGCCGCGATCCGGCGGCACTCGGCATCGAGTGCTGCGCGCGCGCCGACGACGTGCTCCTGCCGAAACGCGTCGGCCTCCTCCTGCGCCTGCGCGAGGAGCGCCTCCGCCTCGGCCGCCGCTTCGCCGAGCCGGCGTCCCGTCCGTTCCGTCCACTCCAGCCGTCCCAGCACGTAGCCGACGCCGAGGGCGACGAGGGCAGCGGCGAAGAGGACGAGGGTGGAGGGGAGCATGAGCACGCGAAGCCTACAAAAACGCCCCGGACGAGCGCGTTCGCTTCCGGGGCGCTGGCACAACCCGTAGGGGCGGGCCGCACCGAAAAGGACACCAGCCTACAGCGCGGTGTATGAAGAAGCCTCTTCGTACACACAGTGGGTGCCGCTCGGACCATCGCTCCTTCCACCGTTCCGGCTCCCACCGCGACGGCGGGGAGGCCGGGGAGCGCCAGCGCGAGGCCGGCGTGAGGCCTGGAGGTTAAGCCCGAAGGATGGCTCCCATTTGGGTCAGTGTCAGGCTCTTATAACTGGGCTGCAGACCGGTGATGGGGTGCCACGCGCCGTCGCTTCGGACTCCCGTCTGCGTCCGGCGGCGGGCACAGCCCTTATATCCGCCGACGGCCCCGCCGGGTTCCGGCGACACCTTTGGGATTTGTTGAAGGGTCGGGGAGCGGGGCGGAGAAAACCCACCAGCTTGGCGAGACTGTCGCGCTTCGCTCCGTAGGGGCGAGCGGCCGCTCGCCCTGGTCGAACAGGGCACCGGGGTCGGACATGGCACGCCATGTCCCTACGATCTCACCGTCTACCGTTTTCCGTCTCACCGTCTACTGTTCCAAGCGCTGCGTCGAGGCGGGCGGCGAGGGTGTCGGCGTCGGTGCTGACGGCGCGGCGCAGGCGCTCCAGCTCGGCCTGCGTGACGTGCAGCTCCTCGGCGATGGCGAGGGCGCTCAGCACGGCGTGCGTCAGGTCCGAGACGCCAGGGACCTCGCTGCGGAACGAGCGCATCCGCTCGTCCACGTAGGCTGCCACCTCGCGCGTCAGGGCCTCGTCCTCCTCGGCGACGCGCAGGGGGTATTCGTGCCCGAGGATTTCGACGCGGAGCGACTTCATGGAGAGAAGCGTTAGTCGGCGGAGCCGTTGGTTGTACCGTCTGCTTCGCCGTCGCCCGGCGGCTCGGCCAGCATCCGGTCAATGGCGGCGATGAAGCCCTCGACCTGCTCGCGCAGCCGGTCCGGGTCGCCCTCGATGACGACGCCCTCGATCCGGTCGCTCACGTCGAGGGCGGCCAGCTCGGCGACGCGCTCGGCGAGGCGGGTGTTCTCGGTGCGCAGCCGCTCGATCTCGGCGGCGGCCTGCTCGATCCGCTCGCGCAGCCGTTCGAGGGCGCGCAGGCCGTGGTCGGGGGCGTCGGGAGGCGGAGGCGTGCTCATGCGGGGCAGGGGAGAAGCGGCTCGGAAATATACGGGTCCCGTGGCGGGCCGGCTCGGCGACGTTACTGCCGAAGCTGCGCGCCGTGCTCCCGGCCGAGGCGGTCCACAATGGCGCGGACGCGCTGGTCAACGGCCTTGTCGGTCAGCGTCTGCTCGGCCCCGAAGCGGAGCGCGAAGGCGACGCTTTTCTTGCCGGCCTCGACGTGCTCGCCCTCGTAGAGGTCGAACACCCGGACGCTCTGCAACAGGTCGCCCCCGGCGTCGCGGACGGTAGCGATGAGAGGACCGACGGCGGCGGCGCGGTCCACGCTCACGGCGAGGTCGCGCTCCACGGCCGGGGCGCGGGAGATCGGCGCGTAGCGCACCGGCGGCCGGGCGGCGGCGGCACCGGCGAGCGCCTCCCAGTCTAGCTCGGCGAAGAAGACCGGCGCTTGCAGCCCCGAGGCCTCGCCGAGCGCGTCCGAGGTGCGGGCGAGCACCCCGAGCCGGTGCCCGTCGTGTTCGAGGAACAGGCGGTAGGCCGTCCGCTCGGTGGCCTCGGCCCCGGCGATCTCCTCGACGTCCGGCAGCCCGAGCGCGCCGAGGAGGTGTTCCACGACGCCCTTGAGGTCGAAGAAGTCCACGGCGCGCTCGCTCCGGTCCGGCCCGCCGAGCTGCGCCGGTCCACTCATCCCGACGATGAGCGACGGGTGCTCGTGGTAGCCCGCGACGGGGTTCGCCGGGTCGTCCGCCCGTCCGTAAACGTGCCCGAGCTCGAAGAAGCGGAGCGCGCCCGCGTCGCGGTTCTGGTTGTAGGCCATCGCCCCGAGCAGGCCCGGCAGCAGACTCGGCCGCAGCGCGTTCATCTCCCGGCTGATCGCATTCACGGTCTCGGCCACGTCCATCTCCACCCCCGAAAGCTCCGCGTCGGCAAACGCCTCGGCGACGGGCGCGGGGACGAGGCTGTTGGTGTAGAGCTCGCGGAAGCCCAGCCCGACGAGGTGGGCGCGCACGCGCTCGCGGAGCCGCGCCGAGCGGTCCGGGCGCGGCGGCGCGAACGGCACCGTCGTCGCCTCCGGGGTCGGAATCCGGTCGAAGCCCCACAGCCGGGCGACCTCCTCGATCACGTCGGCCTCGCGCTCGACGTCCGGCCGGAACGTCGGCACGACGACCGTCAGCCCGGCGTCCGCCCCCTCGATCAAGCCCTCAGCGCGGCTCAGGAGCGACCCGACCACGCCGCCGCCGCTGACCTCGAACCCGATCGCCGTGAGCAGGCGCTTGACGTCGTCGGTCGGAACCTCGACCCCGAGGACGCGGGCGAGGCGCGACGGGCGCAGCGTCACCTCGCGCGGCTCGGCCCGGACCGGGTGCGCGTCCACGACGCCGGGGACGATCTCGCCGCCCGCGAGGTGCTGAATCAGCTCGGCTGCCCGCGCCGCCGCCCACACCTGCCCAGCCGGGTCCACGCCGCGCTCGAAGCGGTACGAGGCGTCGGTCTGCATCCCGAGCGCCTTGGCCGTCTTGCGGATCGAGGTCGGGTCGAAGTAGGCGCTCTCGATCAGCACGTCGGTCGTGGCGTCGGAGACCTCGGAGCTCCGGCCGCCCATGACGCCTGCGATGGCGACGGGCCGCTCGGCGTCGCAGATCATCAGGGTCCCGTCGGGGAGTGTCCGCTCGGTGCCGTCGAGCGTGGTGAAGCGCGTCTCGCCCTCCGTCTGCCGGACGACGATCTGCGGCCCGGCGAGCGTGGCGAGGTCGAAGGCGTGGAGCGGCTGCCCGACCTCGTGCATCACGTAGTTGGTCACGTCCACGACGTTATTGCGCGGGCGCAGGCCGATGGCTTCGAGCCGCGCCCGGAGCCACGGCGGCGACGCGGCGACGCGCACGCCGCGCACGAGCATCCCGACGTAGCGCCCGCACACCGCCGGAGCCTCGATCTCGACCGAGAGCGCCTCGGCCGCCGCGCCGCCTGGCTCGGGAAGCGCGACGTTCGGCCGCTTCAGCTCGGCCCCGGCCACGGCCGCGAGGTCGCGCGCCACGCCGAGGTGGCTCACCGCGTCGGGCCGGTTCGGGGTGATGGCGACGTCGAGGACGGTATCGCGCGGCACCCGCCCCCGCGCGGCGAGATACTGCTCGAACGGCTGCCCGGCCGGGGCCGCCTCGTCCAGCACCATGATCCCGGCGTGGTCCGTCCCGAGACCCAACTCGTCCTCGGCGCAGATCATCCCGTTCGACGCCTCGCCGCGCAGCGTGGCCTTGCCGAGCGTGACCGGCTCCAGCGCGTTCGGGTCCTTCCGCGAGGGCAGCAGCAGCGTCGTCCCGACCGTCGCCACCGGGACCTTCTGCCCGGCGGCCACGTTCGGCGCGCCGCAGACGATCTGCACAGCTCCGCTGTCGCCGGGGCCGAGGTCCACGTCGCAGAGCGTCAGCCGGTCCGCGTTCGGGTGCGGCCGCGTGCCGAGGACGTGCCCGACGACGACCCCGTCGAGGTCGCGCCCCCGCGCCACGACGGACTCCACTTCGAGGCCGAGCATCGTCAGCACCTCGGCCAGGGCGTCGGGCGAGAGGCCGTGCTCGACGTACTCGGCGAGCCAGTTGGCAGAGATATTCATGGGGAAGGGTCGGTAGGGGCGACGCCTGCGTCGCCCCTACGGGTCAGAACTGTCGAAGGAACCGCGCGTCGTTCTCGTAGAACAGGCGGATGTCGTCAATGCCGTACTTCAGCATCGCCAGGCGCTCGACGCCCATGCCCCAGGCGTAGCCGGTGTAGCGCTCGGGGTCGATCCGGACGGCCTCGAGGACGTGGGGGTCCACCATGCCGCAGCCGAGGATTTCGAGCCAGCGCCCGCCGCCGCTGAGGGTCTCGTCGGCCCACCAGACGTCTACCTCGGCCGAGGGCTCGGTGAAGGGGAAGAAGCTGGGGCGGAAGCGCATCCGCGGAGGATTTCCCTCCTCGTCGCCGAAGAGCGCGCGCGCGAAGACGTGGAGCAGCGCCTTGAGGTCGGCGAACGTCGCGTGCTCGTCGACGACGAGGCCCTCGACCTGGTGGAAGAGGCAGAAGCTCTTGTACGAGATCGCCTCGTTGCGGTAGACCCGGCCGGGGACGATGACCCGCACGGGACGGTCGAGCGTCCCCGGCGGCCCGGTCCCGTCTCTCACGGCGCGCTCCATGATGCGGATTTGGGCGGGCGAGGTGTGGGTCCGCATCACGATCCCGCGCCCCTCCGGCGGCGGCGGCTCGAGGAAGAGCGTGTCCTGCATGTCGCGCGCCGGGTGCTCGGGCGGGAAGTTGAGCGCGGTGAAGTTGTGCCAGTCGTCCTCGATCTCCGGCCCCTCGGCGACCTCGAACCCGAAGTGCCGGAATACCTGTTTGATCTCGTCGAGCGTCTGGGTCAGCGGGTGGAGGCTACCTGGCTCGACCGGAGGCGGCACGCGCCCCGGCAGCGTCAGGTCCAGCTCCGTCGGCTCGGCTCCGTCGCTGCTGGCAAGGGCCGCCTGCGCCGACTCGATCCGCGCCTCGGCCTGCTGCTTGAGCGCGTTGAGCGCCTGCCCGGTCCGGCCGCGCTCGGCCGGCTCGACCTCGGTGATCCGGCCGAAGAGGGCGGTCACGGCCCCGCTCTTGCGCCCGAGCGTGCGGATGCGGAACGCCTCGACCGCTCGGGCGCTCCCGAGCTCGGCGTCGGCGATCTCCTGGGCCAGGGCAGCGATTTCATCCTGGAGCGTCATGGGCATCGGAGGACCTGGTGATCAGGGGATTAGAGAGTGTTGGGGAAGAGGAAGCGGCGGGGTCAGCACCCCAATCCCTCAATCCCCCGATTCCTCAGTCCTCCGATAAACAAAGATTCCCGCCGGGCGCGGCGGCCGGGCGGGAAGGGATGTCGAACGAGGCGAGCAGGCTAAGCTGCGGCCCGTTCGACGACCTGGGTAAAGGCGTTCGCGTCGTGCATGGCGAGGTCGGCCAGCACCTTCCGGTTGAGCGGGATGTCGGCTCGGCGGAGGTCGGCGATGAGGCGCGAGTACGTGGTCCCGTTCTGGCGCGCGGCGGCGTTGATGCGGGCGATCCACAAGCGCCGGAACTGCCGCTTGCGCTGCCGGCGGTCCCGGTACTGGTACTGTAGCGCCTTCTCGACGGAGTGCTTGGCAACGGTGTAGACGTTGCCGCGGCGGCCCCAGTAGCCCTTCGCAAGCTTGAGGATCTTCTTGCGACGGCGACGGGAAGCCACGGTGTTGCGGGCGCGTGGCATTTGGTTGCTCCGTTAAAGCGTGAAGGGAGAGGGCGGGCCGGAAGAGGCCCTAGCCGAGGAGGCGCTTGATGCGCTTCTCGTCGACCTTGTCCACGAGGGTGGCTTTGCGGAGGTTGCGCTTCCGCTTGGGCGACTTCTTCGTGAGGATGTGGCTGGCGAAGGCCTTCTGCCGCTTGAGCCGGCCGGTGGCGGTCCGGCGGAAGCGCTTCTTGGCCCCGCTGTTGGTCTTCATCTTCGGCATGGCGTGCTCCGAGTAGGCGGAGCGCTGAACGTGCTCCTGACGATCAAAAAAAGAGGCGAGCCGGCAGGCGGTCGCCTCAGTTGGCAGAATCTCCAAGATACGGGGCTACCGGGGACGGGGCAACGACGGAGTTTGAAGAGCGAGCGTAAAAGGGAGAGGGTGTGGAAGGATCAGGCTGTTCCGTCAGACGCCCTTCAGCAGGCGGTCGTACTCCGTGTGCGGCCCGATCCAGAACCAGATCACGGTCCCGCCCGAGACGACGCCGAGCGCCCGGTGATCCAGCCCGATGCGTGCCGAGTAAACGGGACGCCTCGTGCCAACCCGCTTGAACTGGAGGCCGGGATGCGACGGGTCCTCCTCAAACCGCCGGTACGCCTCGCGGGCCGCCGACTGGACGGACTCCGGGAGCGCACGGTACGCCTTCCAAAACGACGGTTCGGTGTACGAATCGAACTGCGCCGGCACTACAGGTCGCCGAGGTCGAGCGGTCGGGTTTGTCCGGTCCGGTGCGCTTCGAGGGCCTGGTCTGCCAGCCGGGTGAGGAGGTCCTCAGACTCCGGTCTAGCAAAGAGGTCGTCCCAGCGGGTGTCGGCCTCGAGCTCCGCCAACACCCGCCGAGCGAGCGCCTCCTGCTCGGACACCGGGAGCGAGGACGCCCGCTCGAACGCCTTTTCCAGTAGCTGGTGCATGGCCTTGTGTCAGTACGTCTCGGTGCGTGCGGTCACGACTTCTTCTTCCCCGAGCGGTCCGGCGTGAGCATCACCGTCATCCGGCGGCCCTCCATCTTCGGGAGCTGCTCGACGCGCGAGATGTCCGAGAGCTCCTCGATGAAGCGGCCGAGCAGGTCGGCCCCGCGGTCCTTGTAGATGATGTCGCGCCCGCGGAACTGGACCCACGCCTTGACCTGGTTGCCCTCGTCGAGGAAGCCGCGCGCGTGCTTAGCCTTGAACTCGAAGTCGTGGTCGTCGGTGTTGGGGCGGAAGCGGATTTCCTTGAGCTCGACCTTGTGGGCCTTCTTCCGCTGCTCCTTCTCCTTCTTCTGCTGCTCGTAGCGGTACTTCCCGTAGTCCATGATCTTGGCTACGGGCGGGTCCGCCTCGGGGGCCACCTCGACGAGGTCGAGGCCGCGGCGCTGGGCGAGCTCGAGAGCGGCGGAGGTCTCGTAGATTCCGTGCTCGCCCTCGGGGTCTACGACGCGCACGCGGTCGGAGCGGATCTGGTCGTTGATGCGAGTAATGGGGCCGCGCTTGGGCTGCGGCCGGGAGTAGCGTCTGGCGATGGGTTCGTCTCCGTGCTGGTAAGGGGGGCGGGGCGCAGACAGGGTGCGCCGCTGCTAAAAGTAAAGCCGGGGCCGGGGTAGAGGTTTCCGGTGCGGCTTCGCCGGGTCGTAGGGGTGCGTAAAAGATACGTCCGTCGGCTATTTTACCCAAGCTACAGGACACAGGCTCCCCCGTCTTGTCCACCGCCTGCCCATGCCGCGCCTCGCCCTCTACCCCGGCTCCTTCGACCCCGTCACGCACGGCCACCTCGACGTGCTCCGCCGCGCCCTCCGCCTCTTCGACCGGGTCGAGGTGACGGTCGCGGTCAACCCGGCCAAGCAGGCGCTCTTCACGGGCGAGGAGCGGGTCTCCCTCGTCCGCGCGTCGGTGGCGGCCTGGCCGGAGGACGAGCGGGCGCGCGTGGGCGTCGAGACGTTCGACGGGCTGATCGTTGAGCGGGCCGAGGCGCGCGGGGCGGTAGCGCTCGTGCGCGGGCTGCGGCAGGCGTCGGACTTCGACTACGAGATGCGGATGGCCGTCGCCAACCGGCGGCTCGACGAGGAGATCGTAACCGTCTTCCTGACGCCGAGCGCCGAGCACGCCTTTACGAGCGCCTCGCTCGTGCGCGAGATCCACCGCTTCGGCGGCGACGTGTCGGCGTTCGTGCCGGAGCCGGTGCTGCAGCGGCTGAAGCAGAAGCCATAGGCAGGCATATTTTTGCGAGAGCAGGCGCTACAGGCTCGCGCGGGTGAGCGGCGGCGTACTTTCGCGCCGTCCACTTCGTCATCCTCTAACTCCCATGAATCCATTGCTGCGCGGTCTGCTCGTCGGCGCGCTCGTCGCCCTGGCTGCTCCCGCCCACGCGCAGGAGACCCCGGCCGACACGACCGCGCCGCTCGTCCAGATCGAGCTGGCTGACGGCTCCTCGTTCGTCGGCACCGTCGTGCGCGAGAGCGAGCAGGAGCTCGTGCTGCGCACCCTGGCCGGGGCCGAGGTGACGATCCCGAAGGCGCAGGTCCGGCGGCGGGCACCCTTCGAGGGGCGTGCCGCCGGGGGGCGGGCCGTCCGCTACGACCCGAACCGGACGCGGCTGCTCTTTAGCCCGACGGCGCGGCCCCTCGGCAGCGGGCAGGGCTACCTCTCGGTCTACGAGCTGTTCGTCCCGTTCGTCGCCGTCGGCCTCACGGACCGGATCAGCCTGGCCGGCGGGACGATCCTAGCCCCCGGCGCGTTCGGGCGCGTCTTTTACGTCGCGCCGAAGGTCACGCTCGTGAGCCGGCCCCGCCTTGCAGTCGCCCTCGGCGGGGTCGGCCTCGGGGTCTTCCTCGGCGGCTCGGACGGGCCGGCCGAGGACGGCGGGATCGGCAATGTGGGGACGGCGGGGATCGGGTACGGCCTCGTCACCTACGGCGGGCCGGAGCGCGCGGTGACGGCTGGGGCCGGGTTCGCTGTCGCCGAGGGGGGGGCCGCCAGCGGCGCGATCCTCACGCTCGGGGGTGAGACACAGGTCTCGAGCTCGGTCAAGCTCCTCACGGAGAACTACCTCATCCCGTTCGAGGAGACGACGTTCATCTGCCCGGCCGACGGGTCCTGCACGGAGGACACAGGCACCACCTACGAGGTGATTGTGAGTGCCGGGGTCCGGTTCTTCGGGGAGCGCCTCGCGGCGGACTTCGCGCTCTGGACCTCGCCCGCGCTCCTGGGCGAGACGGTCTTCCCGTTCGTCCCGTGGGTCGGGTTCGCCTACAACTTCGGGCACTAGTACTACGACAGGTTGAGCTTGACGGGTCGAATCAGCTCGATGTCCGGCGAGGAGTCCCCCTCCTGGACAGGAGGGGACAGGGGTGGAGACAGGGCGAACCTGTCAGCAAGAGCTTGTCACAGCACTAGCAACGTCGGGCAGTAGCAACGTCGGGCCGTAGCCCTCGGCGTTCGTACCTTCGGGCCGTCGCTCCCGTTCAGCCCGGCTCGCCATGCCCCCGACCACGACGGACCCCGCCCTGAACCCCCGCGTGGCGGCGATGCAGCCCTCGGCGACGCTCGCCATGTCGGCCCGGGCGAAGGCGCTCAAGCAGGAGGGCCGGCCGGTGATCGCGCTCTCGGCCGGCGAGCCGGACTTCGACACGCCCGCGCCGATCCGCGCCGCCGGCATCCGCGCCATCGAGGAGGGGCACACCCACTACACGGCCAACCCCGGCACGCTGGAGCTGCGCGAGGCCATCGCGGCCAAGCTCCGCCACGACAACGGGCTGGCCTACGAGCCGGCCGAGATCGTCTGCTCGAACGGGGCTAAGCAGTCGGTGGCGCAGGCCGTCTTCGTGCTCTGCCGGCCGGGGGACGAGGTCGTGATCCCGGCCCCGTACTGGGTGTCGTACCCGGAGATGGCGCGCCTCGCCGGGGCCGAGTCGGTCGTCGTGGAGACCGCGCCGGGGCAGGGCTACAAGATGGGGCCCGAGGACCTGGAGGCGGCCCTCACCGAGCGCTCGCGCGTGCTCCTGCTCAACTCGCCCTCGAACCCGACCGGGGCCGTCTACGACCGCGCCGAGCTGGAGGCCCTGGCCGAGGTGCTGCGCGCGCACGAGGATGTGGTCGTGGTCTCGGACGAGATCTACGAGCGCGTCCTCTACGACGCCGAGCACGTCTCCTTCGCCTCGCTCGGCGGGATGCGCGAGCGGACGGTGACGGTCAACGGCTTCTCGAAGGCCTACGCGATGACGGGCTGGCGGCTGGGCTACCTCGCCGCGCCGCCGTGGATCGCCGACGCGGTGGAGAAGATGCAGAGCCAGCTCACGAGCGCCCCGAGCGCGATCACGCAGCGGGCCGGCGTCGCCGCGCTCGCGATGGATGGGGAGCCGGTGCGCCAGATGGTCCGCGCCTTCCGCGAGCGGCGGGCCTTCGTCCTGGCCGCGCTCGCCCGCATGCCCGGCGTGGCGTGCCCGACGCCGGAGGGCGCGTTCTACGTGTTCCCCGATGTGTCGGCCTACTTCGGCACCGAGGCCCCGAGCGGGCGGGCCGTGGAGACGAGCGAGGACCTGTGCTTCTACCTCCTGGAGGAGCACGACGTGGCGCTCGTCCCCGGCAGCGCCTTCGGCGCGCCCTACGGCGTGCGGATTTCCTACGCCGCCTCGGGGGCCGACCTGCGCGCGGCGATGCGGCGGATCGCGGCGGGGCTGGCGGCGCTGGCGTGATGGGGGTTGTACGGCTCTGGCCCCGGCATTCGTAGCAGGGCTGCTAAGTTCTCATCGTCTCAGATGCAAAGATGGTAGTCATTCCCGCGAAGGCGGGAATCCAGAAGGCGTGCTGGGCGCTCTGGATTCCCGATCGGGGTCGGGAATGACGGTGCTTTTGAGGGAGGTGTCAG
>JBBSMV010000073.1:0-11462 GCA_038232975.1 Rhodothermales bacterium | reverse complement strand
TCGATCCCGTCGTCCTCCCGCTCGATCTCAACGACGCCCGTGCCGAACCGGGCCTCGTAGCGCTCGGGCACGCAGCGCGTCGGCTCGTAACCGGCCGACCACACCGCGCCGGAGTCGAGGTCGCGGAGGTAGAAGAAGTAGCCGTCGGCGTCGCACACGCGGTCGCCGCGCCAGCGCGTCAGGTCGCGCTCGCCGAAGGCGACGAAGCCGGAGCCGGCCGCCGTGACGACAGCGCTGAGGCCGTCGCCCGCCAGCAGCCCCACGCGCGGCACCGGGGCCTGAAGCCCGTCGAGGCCGACGCGGACCGCACTGACCGAATCCGTCTGCTGAGAGGTCATTTCCACGAGTCTATCCAAAATGATGGGTTCAACGAGGACCCGTAGGGGCGACCCTTGTGGTCGCCCTGCCGGAGGGATGGCAGGCGTCAGCGCCGAAACACGACGCGGGCCGGGAGAGCGCGGACGGCGACGGCGTCCCCAGCCACCTCGGCCGCGTCGCCGCCTACCGTCGCCGAGCGCACATCGTCAAAAGGCGAGCGGACGACGAGGCCGCCCGGCGGCACGGCGAGGCCGTCCTCGATCTCGAAGACCGCCTCGCTGCCCCGAGCGCGGACGTGGTAGCTCAGCGGGCCGTAGTGCGTCTGCAGCCCGCGCACGCCGACGCCCGCCTCGCTCCGCGCCCACGCCTCGGGGAGGCCGGCCCCGACGACGAGCCGCTCGCTCTCCTCATAGGCGAAGAGGTCGGTGACGGCGCGGATGAAGTCGCTGCCGACCCAGGTGTGGGGCATGTCGCCGATGAACCTCGGCGCGAGGGGGTCGCGCCAGACGACCTCGGCCCACTGGTTCCACGCCTCGGGCCGGCGGTGGCTCATAAACCAGCGGAGGGCTTCGAGCGCCCGCTCCCGCTCGCCGAGCCGGACGAGCGCGCCGACGTTGCGCCACTCGTAGGGCGTGTACGCCTCCCACTCGTCGGTGTCGCGCCGGCGCTCGAAGAAGTTCCAGTAGCGCTCGAACGTCGCCCGGAGCGCGCCGTCCGGCAGCACCTCGCCCGCGTCCACGGGGTCGAGGGCGATGGATACCGAGGTCGGGTCGAAGTCACCCAATTCGACCGAGCCGGGGAGATAATCTATCCCGCGCCGCTGCATCGCGTGGCGGTACGAGGCTCCGAGGTCGCGCGCGAAGGTGTCGCGGATCGTCGTGAAGCGCTCAGCGGCGGCCGTCTCGCCGAGGGCTTCGGCGACGTAGACGGCGTCCTTCAGCCCTTTGAGCGCGAAGAGCTGGTCCCAGTACGAGTGCATCGGCTTGGCCGAGTAGCCCTCGTGGGAGATGGATTCCGGCAGCAGGCCGCGGTAGGCGAGGAGCGTGTCGGCGTCGTAGTCCGGCGTCATCCGCTCGTGCCGGAGCGCGTCGATAAAGGTCGCGGCGGCCTCGACGTGGGGCCACATCCGGCGCAGGAAAGCGTCGTCGTGCGTGAAGCGGTGGACCTCGGCGGTGAGGAAGATCAGCTCGCCGTGGCTGTCGTGCTCGGGGACGGGGTCGGCCCCGCGCTCGTCCACGCAGCAGGGGACCTTGCCGCTGGGGTACTGGAACGGCGCGTACCACTCGGCGAAGTCGCGGGCAGCGTCGGCGTGCCCGAGCCGGAGGAGGGCGGCCGAGGTCAGCGCGCCGTCGCGGATCCACGAGCGGTCGTAGGCGCGGGAGCCGGGCTGGATCGCCGCCCCGTCGCGGTTGACGAAGATGTAGCCGAGCGTGCTACGGACCGCTCCTTCGAGCTCCTGCACCTCGTCCGGCCCGACGAGCCTGACCTGGTCTACCGTGTTGAACCACAGGTTGGCCGCCTCATTCCACCGATCTGACGCCCACGCCTCCGCGTCTCTGCGCGTCTCGAAAGAGGGGACGGGCGGCGCAGCCTCGTGGCGCGGCACCGCGAGCACGACCTCCTCGGATCCACCGCTGGACCCGAAGGTGAAGTCGTAGGCGAGTACGGCCGAAGCGTAGCCCACCGGGTCCTCGACGGACTGCATCGGCGGAACCTGGCCGTCTTCCAGCCACTCGACCACGTCACCTGCCGCGAAGGGCACGACTCCGGCTGCGTCCGGCGGCGTGAGCGGGAGGACTCGCCTATCGTCCACTACGGTCACGCCATCGCCCTCGATCTCGATGGAGCGGATAGGCGCAACGCCGCCGACAGTGTTGAGGAACTGCCACGGCGGGTTCACTTGAAACGGCCGAATCGCCAGCATCAGCCGAAGGGTGTCCCTCTGAAGGCTCCTTCGGTGCGGGTTCCGAACCCGGTACCGCACAACGAGTGTCGCTTCCCCCGGCTTCCCGATGACGAAAGCCCGGACTCGGAGCCGCCTCCCCGCGTGGTGGCGCTCGACGATGGGGAGCGGGAGCGGGATGTTCTCGGAGAGCGTCGTCGAGTCGGCCTCGTGCCAGCCGAGGAGCCGACCGTCGGCGAAGAGGAACGGCTCGATGGAGAACTGCCCCTTGCCGACCTCGACGCGACCGTCCTCGCCGACGAGCGCCTCGTGCTCGTCACCGTCCGCGCCGACCACAGTCCAGTAGACCTGCTCATCGCTGAAATAGCGCGGGTAGTGACCCTTCGGCGCGTGCGCTGCGATCTCGGCGAAGAGCGCGTTCGCCGACTCGGTGGCCTCCAGCGCGAGCACCTCGAAGCGCCGGAGGACGTAGCCGCGCCCACCGCTTTTCTGAAGCGTCACCCGGACGTAGCGCGCCTCGGCGTCGGGCGTCGGGACCACGTAGCGCCCGCCCCGGCTGCCGTGCGCCTCGAACACCTTTGCCCACGTCTGGCCGTCGCTGGACAGCTCGACGAGGTAGTCCGACGCCGCCCCGCCCTCGCCCCATTCGAGCGCGACACCACCGAGCTCGCGCTCCTCGCCAAAGTCCACCGTTAGGGTCTGCGGCCCCGGCGGGGCCTGCCACCCCGTCGTGGAGTCCGCGTCGAAGAGCGCGGCGGGGTCGCCGGCCGTCCCCGTCGCCGTCGGGGTGCCGGTGTAGGGCGCGTCCGGCGGCAGCGCCTCCAGCGTGAAGTCGTCTATCCACACCGTCCCGCGCCCGCCCTTAGCGGCGGTCACCACGAACTCGACCGCGCCGATGCGCTCCATCTCGCCCCCGCCGACGGGTCCCCAGGCGAACGCGACGTGGCGCTTTTTCGAGGTGAGCGTCTGCCAGTCGGTCGGGTAGGCGAAGCGGCGGCGGTTGTGCCACCACACGTTCTCGCCGCTCGGGTCCACGAGCTTGAACTCGAGGTCGTTGACCGGGGCAGGGCCGCCGTCCGGTCTCTCGGCGCGGACCGCGAAGCGGAAGCGGTAGTTGGCCGGCAGTGGGAGAGCGAAGGCCTTCGTGGCAATCGCGTAGCCGCCCCCGCCGTGGAAGTCGAAGTCGAGCCGGAGCGCGCGCCCGTCGCGCCCCTCGCCGAGCGAGAGGTCGAGCGCCACGCCGTCGGCCGGGGCCGCCCGCCAGCCGTCGAGCGATTCGAACTCGTCGAGGACGATTTCCTGGGCCTGCGCCGGCACAAAGGCGAACAGCAGCAGCAGGGCGCAGCACGCCGCGCGCCTCCAGGTTGGTTGTATCAGTGTCATTGTTCCCATCGGTTCAGTCCAACTACCCCCACACCCCCATCCTCCCATACCCCCACGCTCACCCCTTCACGCTGCCCATCATGATGCCGCGGATGTAGTACCTCTGGAGCGCCAGGAACACCACCAGCACCGGCAGCACGGTCACGACCGCGCCGGCCATCATCAGCTCGTTGTCCTGCACCCGCTCGCGCGCGAGCGTGGCGAGCGCCACCGGGAGCGTGTACATCTCGTCGTCGGTGAGCACGATCAGCGGCCACATGAAGTCGTTCCATGTCCCCATGAACGTGAAGATGGCGAGCGTCACCAGGATCGGCTTCATCAGCGGCAGCGCCACCGACCAGTAGATGCGGAGCTCGCTCGCCCCGTCAATGCGGGCGGCCTCCAGCAGGCTCTCGGGGATCGAGAGGGCGAACTGCCGGATGAGGAAGATGCCGAAGATGCTGGCGAGCGCCGGGACGATCACCCCGCCGTAGGTGTTGACCAGGCCGAGCGCCCGCATCTCGAGGAAGAGCGGGAGCATCGCCACCTGCGCCGGGATGACGAGCGCGGCCAGGAGCGCGCGGAAGAGCGGCTCGCGCCCCCGGAAGCGGAGCTTGGCGAAGGCGTAGCCCGCCATCGAGTTGACGAGCAGCGACAGGAGCGTGACGGCGCTCGCGAGGAAGAAGCTGTTGAAGAGGTAGCGCCCCATCTCGGCGCGCGCGAAGAGGTCGGCGTAGTGGGTGAGGGTCGCGCGGCTCGGCAAGAGCGGCGGCGGGAAGGCGCTGGCCTCGCCCTGCGGCATCAGCGACGCCGAGAGCATCCACAAGAGCGGCAGCGCCGTGAGCGCGGCCCCGACGAGGAGGGCGGCGTAGAGGGCGGTCTGTTTGAGCACTTTCATTTATGTGTGGGCGGGCAGAAATGATGAATGGTCAATGGTCAGTTGACCATTCATCATTCCTCCTGCTGGAACCGGAGCTGCACCAGCGTCCCGACGAGCATGATGGCGAAGAGCACGAACGCCACGGCCGAGGCGTAGCCCAGATTCCACCACTTGAAGCCCTCCTCGTACATCAGGTAGACGATCGAGACGGTGCTCTGGAGCGGGCCGCCCTCGGTCATCACATACGGCTCGGCGAAGAGCTGGAAGTAGCCGATCATCGTGATGACGCCGACGAAGAGGAACGTCGGGGCGAGCATCGGCAGCGTGATGTGGCGGAACTGCTGCCACGCGCCGGCCCCGTCAATGCGTGCGGCCTCGTAGAGCTCGTCGGGGACGTTCTGGAGACCGGCGACGAAGATGATCATGTTGTAGCCGAAGTTCTTCCACACGGCCAAGAGGATGATCGCCGGCATCGCCCACGCTGGGTCGCCGAGCCAGTCCACCGGCCCGACCCCGAAGCCGCCGAGCAGCCAGTTGAACAGCCCGTAGCGGGCGTGGTAGAGGTAGCGCCACACGACGGCGACGGCGACGAGCGTCGTGACGACCGGCGCGAAGTAGACCGTGCGGAAGAACCCCTTGAGCCGGGCCAGCCGGGCGTTGACGAGGAGTGCGGCACCCAGGGAGACCGCCACCGAGAGCGGCCCGCCGACGAGCACGAAGTAGAACGTGTTGCCGAGGGCCTTCCAGAAGAGCGGGTCCCGGACGAGCCGGGCGTAGTTCTCGGCCCCGACGAAGCGCGCCGTCCCGAGGTCGCCGAGGGCGTAGAGGTCGAAGTCGGTGAAGCTGAGGCCGAGGGCGGCCAGGACGGGCAGGAAGAAGAACGCTCCGATCACCGTGAGCGCCGGCGCGAGGAAGAGCACGGCAGCCCTCGACACGCCCGATGCCTCCCGGCGGCGCGGCGCAGGCAGCGGCGCGTTGGCGATGCTGACTTGGGTTGAGGGATCAACGTGGACGACGGTGCTCACGGCTGGGTGTTGGGGGGTGTGGGGTGTGCTCGGCTCCACAGCGCCTGCGGACCCCCTGCCCCGCTTGCACTCGCTTTGCTCGTAGCTGCGCGCGGCTGTCCCCCTCGGCGAGGGGGACAGCTTTTCTGCCTCTGAGCGGAGGGACTTGTCCCGGAGCGATGGGTAGAAAAGCGGGGGGTCTGCATCGGCCTAGTCCTCCGCGCTCGCGCGCTGGAGCAGCCACCGGCGCTTCTCGAGCATCCGGTCCACGTCGCGGTCGAGCGCGGCGAGGGCTTCGTCCTCAGTCATCCGGCCGCTCGCGGCGAACTCGGCGGCCTCGCGGAGCCGCTGCGCGATGCGCTCCTGCTCGGGAATCTTGGGGCTGGGGCGGACCCGGCGAAGCTGCTCGCGGAAGGCGCGGGCATAGACGTCGTTCGCCATGGCCGGGGCCTCCCACGCCGTCTCGCGCGCGGGGAGGTCGCCCGTCAGCTCGTAGAAGCGGGCCTGGACGTCGGCCCGGGCGAGGTACTCGACGAGCGCCCACGCCTCCGGCTTGTGCCGGGCGCGCTCGAAGAGGACGAGGCTGGAGCCGCCGGCCACCGAGACGCCCGGCCCGTCCGGTCCCGGCATCGGCGCGGTCATCCACTTGTTCTGCATCTCGGGTGGCAGCCGCCGCTTGAACTCGCCGATGTTCCACGGCCCGGTGATGTAGAAGGCGAAGGTGCCGCCGGCGAACTCCTGCCAGACGTTCGAGATCTGGGCACCCGTGACGGGTGGGGCGAGGCCCTCACGGAAGAGGTCCACGTAGAACGCGAAGGCGCGGCGGAAGCCTTCACTCCGGAAGTTGCCGTAGCGGTCGCCGTCTCGGAGGAGGTCGCCGGACTGGAGGCCGAGGATGAGCAGCGGCTCGAACTCGTTGAGCGGCAGGAGGACCGCGTAGCGGTCGGGGCCGACGAGCGCCTTGACGCGGCGCATGGCGTCGAGCCAGCCGGCCCACGTCTCGGGCACCGCCTCGACGCCCGCCTCGCGCAGCAGGTCCGTCCGGTAGAAGAGCAGCCGGGTGTCTACGTACCAGGGCACGCCGTAGACCTCGCCGCCGAGAACGTTCGTGTCCCAGATGCCGGCGAAGTAGTCGGCCGAGTCCACGGCGGCGGAGCGGGCGACCCACGGGCCGAGCGGCTCGAGCGCGCCGAGGGCCTGCATCTCGGCGACCCAGGTGTTGCCGAGCTGCGCGAGGTCGGGCGTGGCGCGCCCGGCGTAGGCGGTCAGCAGCTTCTCGTGTGCCGAGGTCCACGGGAGCTGCTGCACCTCGACGCGGACGCCGGGGTGCGCGCGCTCGAACTCTGGCATCAGCGCCTGGACGACCTCGCCCTCGCGCCCCATCGCCCAGAACTCTACCACGACACCGTCGTCCTTCCCACCGCACGCGGCGAGGAGCAGGGCGAGCGCCAGGGGGAGGAGGCGGAGGAGCATTGGGTGTGGGATGGAAATGGTCAATGGATGGAAATGGTCAATGGTCAGTTGCCAATGGTCAATTGATGATTGAACACTGACCATTGACCATTTTAGTAGCGCGCGTTGTCGGGTCAGGGAAAAGCCAATCTCTTACTCCCCTACGTCGTTCAGTTGTCGAGAACAGGCTCCAGCGTTTCAGCCTGGCGCGCGCGAATGACGACCTCGACCTCCGGCTCGGGCCGCCCGTCGAGCCAGCCGCCGGAGAAGCCGGCGCGCCGCAGGCCGCGCACGAGGTAGGGGCTGCGCTTCATCGTCTCCCAGACGAGGCCGCTGCGGTAGTTCTCGGCCATCAGCAGGATCGGCCCCTGGTCAATGCCGAGGTAGTCGCCGTCGAACCAGCCCTTGCCGGGGACGACGCGGCCGTGGGGCAGGTCGCGGTCGGCGAAGGTGAACGAGGGGTTGAAGCTGTCGAGGAAGCCGTAGCGCCCGAAGAGGGCGTCGCCGTAGCGCGCGCGCATCGCGCGGAGCGCCGGCACGGCGACCTCGGGGGCGAAGGGGACCGAGCCGCCGGCGGCCGTCGGGGCGAGCGTGCCGTCGTCGTTGACGTAGACGGCGCTGGCCCCGCGCGCCCAGTAGGTGTGGAAGGCGCGGGCCTCGCCGTGGACGGTGAGCGTGGTGTCGGCCGGGCCGTCGCAGGCGGTGAGGCCCCAGACGTCGGCGCTGTAATCCGCCCACCCCATCGGGTTAGCGGCGGCGTAGGCCCGCTGGCTGAGTGTGGCGCGGCGGGAGTTCTCGAAGTAGTCCGACTCCCGCTCGCGCATATACTCGTCCTGAACATCCCGGAAGTCCACCCAGGTGTGGCTGTACTGGTGGCCGAAGAGCGGGGCGAACTGGAGAAAGCCGTAGCCGTAGAACTCGGCCCAGGTGTAGCCGGCGGTGTAGGCGCGCCACGCGGCGGGGTCGGCGGGGAACGTCGGCGAGCCGAGGGCGAGGAGGTAGAGGAGCATCGCCTCGTTGTAGCCGCCGTAGTCGTAGGGGATCGGGCCGGCCTCGGGGGTCCAGCCGTGGCTGAGGAGCGGCGCGCGCGGCTGCGCCCAGTCCCACTCGACGCGCTGGTAGAGCGAGTCGGCGTAGGCGCGGATCGCGGTCTCGTCGGGGTCGGTCCCGTCGAAATACTCCCGCGCGAAGAGCGCTCCGGCGACGAGGAGGGCCGTATCAATCGTAGAGAGCTCGACGGTCTCGAAGCGCGCGCCCGTCTCCATGTCGAGGAAGTGGTAGAAGAACCCTCGGTGGCCCGTCGCGCCGTCGGCCTCGGCGTGCTGCGGGGCCTGCCAGACAAAGCGGCGCGTCGCCAGCGCGCGCTCGGCGGCGGCATCACGCCCGACGTAGCCGTGCTCGACGCCCACGCCGAGCGCCGTCAGCCCGAACCCGACGGCGGCGACGCTCGAGAACGACGGCGTCGGCCAGCGGTCCGGGACGAGGCCGTTGGCGGGGTTCGCCGTCTCCCAGAAGAAGGCGAACGTCCGGGCCTGGAGGGTATCGAGGAACGCCTCAGCCCCCTCGTCCACCCGCGTGGCGGCCGGCGGCGCGACGGGGCGCGGCGCGCAGGCCGAAAGTGCGACGAGCAGGAGCAGCGCGACGGCAGCGCTTCGCCACGGGCTGGGTATGGGAGTGTGGGAGGAGGGAGGTATGGGAGGAGCCGTTCCCCCCCCACGCCCACGCACCCATACGCCCAACCCCTCATCAGACACGCGCATCTCGGCCTCTCGCTAGTCGACGACGGTGAGCTTCCGCGTCGCCACGCCCGAGGGCGTCTGGAGGCGGACGACGTAGACGCCGCTCCGCAGCCGTGCCCCGTCGAGCACTACGGCCTGCGGCCCGGCGGGCTGGATGCCACGCAGAAGCTCCGCCACCTCGCGCCCGAGCAGGTCGAAGACGGCGAGGCTCACCGGGCCGGCAGTCGGGAGCGTGAAGCGGACCTCGGCCCGGTCCCGAAGCGGGTTGGGCGAGGTCGTGAGCGTCGGCGTGGCGGCACCGGGTCCGTCCTCGGCGGCGGTCATCGTCGGCTCGAAGCCGGCGCGCTCCAGGCCGAGCTGGATGGCCTCGTTCTGCATGAACACGTCCCAGACGCCCTCGGTGCGGAGGTTCTCGATCATCAGCACGAATGGCCCCTGGTCTATCCCGAGGTAGTCGGGGGCGAACCACGTGCGGTCGAGGTTGTAGGCGTCGCGGAAGCCGTACTCGCGCCAGAGGCTGTTGGGGTAGCTCGCGTACATATGGCGGAGCGCGGCGGTGGACTCCTCCGGGGTGAAGGCAATCGAGCCGCCGGGGGCGGTCGGAGCAATCGTGCCGTTGTCGTTGACGGCCGGCGGCGCGCCGTGGACGGCGTAGCCGGCGATGGGGTCGTCGGAGGCCGTGAGGCCCCACTCGTCGGGACCGTAGTTGGGGTAGCCGCCGGGGTTGGCGATGCAGTAGGCGCGCTGGGCGAGCGTGGCGCGGCGGGAGTTCTCGAAGTAGTCCAGCCCGCGCTGGCGCGTGTAGGCGTCCTGGATGCCGCGGAAGTCCACCCAGGCGTGGCTGTACTGGTGCCCGAAGAGCGGCGGGAAGCCGATGAACTGAAAGCCCTGGGCCGAGATGAAGTCGTAGCCGCTCGTCCAGAAGCTCCAGTCCGGGACGGCCGGAAAGGTCGGCGAGCCGAAGGCGAGGAGGTAGAGGATCATCGCCTCGTTGTAGCCGGTCCAGCGCAGGTCGAGGAAGCCGCTCTCGGGGAACCAGGCGAGGCGGATGCCCGAGCCGCCGGCCTGGCTCCAGCGCCAGTCCACGCGCTCGTAGAGCTGCCGGGCGAGGGCGCGGATTTCAGCCTCGGTCTCGCCGCTGCCGTCGAAGTATTCCCCGGCGTAGAGCACCCCGGCCATCAGGAGCGCCGTGTCGATGGTGGAGAGCTCGTTGGTGCCGGCGCGGAGGCCGGTCGCCGGGTCGAGGAAGTGGTAGAAGAACCCCTTGTAGCCGGCGGTCCCGGACGCCTCCGGCCCCTGCGGCGCGTTCCAGAGCGTCTCAAGTGTGGTGAGCGTTCGCTCGGCCGCCTGCTCGCGGGTGATCCAGCCGTGGTCCGCCCCGACGCCGAGCGCCGTCAGCCCGAACCCGACGGCGGCGATGCTGCTGGCCGAGCCGGGCGTGCTGCGGTCCCTGACGAGGCCGGTGGCCGGGTTCGCCTCGTACCAGAAGTAGTCGAACGCCAGGACCTGGACGAGGTCGAGGAACGCGTCGTCGCCGAGCGGCTGGGGGAAGGCGCTGGCGGTCTCGGAAGGGTCACCGACGGCCCCGTCGTCGAGCGTGCGGACGGTGTAGGCATACGACGTCCCGCTCTCGATGCCGCGGTCCACGAAGTACGGGACGTCCGGCTCGCCCACCGTCGCCGTCATCCCGGCCGGCAGCGCGGTGCGCTCAACGCGGTAGCCGTCGGCCTCGGCGACGGTGTCCCAGTGCAGCACCACCTCGGTCTCGCCGCTGCGCGTCACGAGCCGCTCCGGTGCCGGCTGCGCCGCGGCAGCGGCGGCGAGCAGGAGCAGCGGGAGGATGCTGTGGCGGAGACGGAGCATGAGGAAGCTGGAGTGGGGGGAGGAGGGAGGAACCTGTAGGGACAAGGCGTGCCTTGTCCGGCCCGAGGCCAGATACTACGGTCAAAAGGCGCTCCGCATTCCGGCGGAGCCGTCAGAACGAGAAGCCGACGGTGAAGCGCTGCGCGCTGCCGACGCGGCCGAAGCCGTTCCACGCGTAGTCGAACCGGAGCGCCGTGCGGTCGAGCGCGTAGCGGAGGCCGCCGCCGAGGGTGAGGCCGCCCTCGGCGTCCTCCTGGAAGAGGTTCTGGTAGCCGGCGCGGAGCGCGAGCAGGTCGCTGTAGGTCCACTCCGCCCCGAGGCTCAGGCTCTCGGTGTTGTCGCTCGGCTGCGCGGCGTCCACGGCCAGCAGCACGCGGCTCGCGCCGCCGAGCCGGACCGGCCAGCCGACCCCGACGCGGAAGAGCACCGGCAGCGAGTAGCGCTCGGTGGCGGCCTCGGCCGGGAGCGCCGAGTTGTTGCCCGTCGCGCCGGGGTCGGGGTTGAAGCGGACCGAGAGGTCGAGGCCGTCGTAGCGCCCGCGCGTGCCGAAGTTGACGAGGCTCGCCCCGAGCACCGGCCCGCCCTCCAGAAGCTCGTAGCGGACGCCGAGGTTGACGCCGACGGCGCTCAGCGACGAGCGCCAGATGGTCTCTCTCACGAAGTTGACCTGCGCCCCGGCCGAGAAGCGGTCCGTGATGCGGCGGCCGTAGCCGATCCCGAAAGCGAGGTTGCGCACCTGGTACTGCTCGCCGGTGCCGAGCGGCTGGTCCACGGTGCGGACCTCGATGTCGCCGGAGCTGAGCAGCGTCGCGCTCAGCATCAGGTTCCCCAGGCGCGGGACGCGGAGGGCGACGGCGGCATGGTCGTAGGTGATCCCGGCCAGCCAGGGCGCGTGGGTGAACTGCGCGTCCGAGGCGTCGAGCGCGCCAAGCGCGCCGGGG
>JBBSMV010000072.1:0-11712 GCA_038232975.1 Rhodothermales bacterium | reverse complement strand
GGCGCCTCCCCCGGCGCGCGGGCCGCGCGGGGGCGCGCCCGGCCGGGGCGGCGCCGGGCGCGGGGCGCGAGCGCGGGGCGGAAGACGCGGCTGCCGCAGCGACGACGGCATCGAGGAGCGCGGGCGCGGGGCGCTGCGGCGGGAGCGCGTCGAGCGCGGCCTTCACCTCGGCTAGCTGCGCCGCTTCGGCGCGGGCCTCCGGCGTGGCGAGCGGCACCGCCTCCTCGTCGTAGACCGAGCGCACCGGGCCGAGGGCCGCGCGGCTCGCCTCCACCGCCGCGGCGACGACGGCCTCGAGGACGGCGACGTCCGGGCGCTGTGGCGGGAGCGCGTCGAGCACGGCCTTCAACTCGGCTAGCTGCGCCGCTTCGGTCTCGGCTCCGGCGTCGAGGGGCGGGGCCTCGGCGGCCTCGCCGTAGACGCGGCGGAGGGCGTTCAACTCGTCGTGCATGGGGGTAGCGGTCGGGGCAGAGGCTGAAAGTATTAGGTGGTGCGGGTCGGGTCGGGCAGGAGCGTCTTGCGGAGGTTGATGAGCGCGTAGCGCATCCGCCCGAGCGCGGTGTTGATCGAGACGTCGGTGATCTCGGCGATCTCGCGGAAGGTCAGCTCCGACTCGTGGCGGAGCAGGACGACCTCGCGCTGCTCCGGCGGGAGCAGCTCGATGGCCGCCCGGAGTTCCTCGACGCGCTCGGCGAAGTCGAGCAGGCTGACGGCGTCGGGGCCTTCGGCGGGGAGCCGGTCAAAGAACGAGGTGCCCTCCTCGTCGCCGGAGTCCACGTCCTGCCACTTCTTGCGGCTGCGGATGTGGTCGAGGGCGGCGTTGCGGGCGATGCGCATCACCCAGCCCAGCCAGCGGCCCTGCTTCTCGTAGGACCCCCGTCGCTTCTGCATCGCGGCGATGGCGCGGAGGAAGGTTTCCTGGAAGAGATCGCTCGCCACCTCGCGGTCGCGGACCATCCCCACCAGGTAGCCGAAGATGCGCTCCTGATGCCGTTCGACGAGCGCGCGGAAGGCCCGCTCGTCGCCGTGGTCGATGTAGGCTGCGACGAGGTCTTCGTCGGGCAGGTGCTCCATGCTGCTAGGCGTCGTGGCGCACGGTCGGGTAACGGCGGCCGCTCCGGGGTTATTGTCCGGGGGTTCTGGGCGAGAGCCGGGCGCAAGACCAGCCCCGCACTCGGCTCCTAAAATAGGCGCTGCCGGGCTTCCCCGCGAACGGCCAGGCAGAATCCCGCCGCCCGGCCTCGCCCCTGGCCGTCCGGCCCAGTACCCGAGCACTGGGGCGTCCCCCACCAGGGCACGGGGGTCCCTACCAAATCGTCGGCGCAGCGCGCTGAGCTGGAACCCCTCGGGCGGCCTCCCATTTCAGGGAGGCACTTCTTTGACCTCGCACTTCCCCGAGACGCCCCGACCGCTCCGGTGCCCGGCCCTTCCCCTGAACGGTCCCGCACTTCCCATCTCCAGCACGTCGGACGTTGACGAGAGCCATGCCCTTCCGGCTCTGCACGCGCACGACCCGAGGCCCGGCCGCTCCCCCAGCGGTCGGGCCTCGCTTCGTTTCAGCGCGCGCTTTTCAAAGCACCGCGTCGAGCGCTTGCCCGAGCCGGGCCACCGGCTGCACCTTGAGGCCGTCGGGGAAGCTGGCACCCTTGTGGTTGGCCTTCGGCAGGAGCACCGTCTCGAAGCCGAGCTTGCCCACCTCGGCCGCCCGCGCCTCGATCCGGCTGACGGCCCGGACCTCGCCGCCGAGGCCGACCTCGCCGATCACGACGGTCCCGCTGTCGGCCGGCACGTCGCGGAAGCTCGAGGCCACGGCGAGCGCCACGCCGAGGTCTACGGCCGGCTCGTCGAGGCGGACGCCGCCGGCGACGTTGAGGAACACGTCCTGCTGCGAGAGCCGCATCCCCTCGCGCTTCTCGAGGACCGCGAGCAGCAGCTGGAGCCGCTTCGGGTCGAAGCCCGTCGCCGTCCGCTGCGGCGTCCCGTAGGAGGCCGGCGTGACGAGCGCCTGAATCTCGACCAGGATCGGGCGCGTCCCCTCGACGGCGCAGACGATGGCCGAGCCGCTCGCGCCGTACTGCCGCTCCGAGAGGAAGATCTCGCTCGGGTTCTCGACCTGGCGCAGCCCGGACTCGCGCATCTCGAAGAGCCCGATCTCGCCCGAGGCCCCGAAGCGGTTCTTGACCGTGCGCAGGATGCGGTAGGCGTGGTGCCGGTCGCCCTCGAAGTAGACCACGGTGTCGACCATGTGCTCCAGGACGCGCGGCCCGGCGATCGCTCCCGCCTTCGTGACGTGGCCGACGAGAAAGGTCGCGGTCGCGAGCTGCTTGGTGAGAGCGAGCAACGCGGCGGTGGACTCGCGGACCTGGCTGACCGAGCCGGGCGCGCTCGTGAGGTCCGGCCGGTAGACGGTCTGGATCGAGTCAATGACGAGCACGTCCGGGCCGATGTCCTGCACGGCGGCGACGATCTCCTCGACGTTGGTCTCGGCCAGCAGGAAGAACTCGCCGGTGTCGACGCCGAGGCGCTGGGCGCGGAGCTTCACCTGGCGCGCCGACTCCTCGCCGGTGACGTAGAGCACGGTGTGCGCCGGCAGGAAGCGCCCGAGCTCGGTCATCAGCGTGGACTTCCCGATGCCGGGGTCGCCAGCTACGAGGGTCAAGCTCCCCATCATGATCCCGCCGCCCATCACGCGGTCGAACTCTCCCATCCCGGTGACGAGGCGCGGCTGCTCGGCGACCTCGACCTCGGTGATCCGCTGCGCCTTGCTGCCGGTCGTGCCGCGCCCGAAGGTCGGGACCACGCCGGAGGCGATCTGCATCACGGGGGCCTTGACGGCCGAGCGCTCGGTCTCCTCGACGAACGAGTTCCACGCCTCGCACTCGGGGCACTTGCCCATCCAGCGGTGGGCGACGTGGCCGCAGCTCTGGCAGACGAAGATGGTCTTGGGCTTCGCCAATCGCTTCTCGTTTCTGGTTTTTCGTAGGCTCGCTCTGCCAGGGCGGACTCCGACCCTGCGAGACCGGCGGTTTCTGCACGGCGAGGCCCAGTATACGTCCGCCCTGTGACACCGCCAGGTCGCGCTCGGCTGGGCGAACGCCTTCCCGTATTTTGAGCCGAGAACGAGGGGGAAGACGGAGAGACCTATGAAGCTGCTCAGGACGCCGGAGCATCGGTTCCAGAACCTGCCGGGCTATCCGTTCGCGCCGCACTATACAACCGTGCATGGGGCGAGCGTGGACGGCGGCGACGGCACGCCGCTGCGGCTGCACTACGTGGACGAAGGAGCGGGCGAGCCGGTGCTTCTCCTCCACGGCGAGCCGACGTGGTCGTACCTCTACCGCACCATGATCCCGGTGCTGACGGCCGCCGGGCTGCGCGCCGTCGCGCCGGACCTGCCGGGCTTCGGGAAATCAGACAAGCCGGCGCGCATCGAGGACTTCTCCTATGCCCGCCTCGTCGGGTGGCTGGCGGAGTGGCTGGACGAAGTGGACCTCCGGGATGCAACGCTCGTCTGCCAGGACTGGGGATCGCTCGTCGGGCTGCGCCTGGCCGCCGAGCACCCGGACCGCTTCGCCCGAATCGTCGTGGCGAACGGCTTCCTGCCGCACGGCGAACGACCGCTGCCGCTCGTCTTCAAGCTCTGGCAGCTCTTCGCGCGGTGGACGCCCTTCTTCCCCCACGGCTGGATCGTGCGGGTCGGCTCCGCGCAGCCCGTTCCGGCGGAGGTCCGCGCCGCCTACGACGCGCCGTTCCCCGACGCCTCCTACGAGGCCGGGCCGCGCGCGCTCCCCCAGCTCGTCCCGACCGCGCCCGACGACCCGGCGGTCCCCGCCAACCGCGCCGCGTGGGACGCCCTCGGCCGGTGGGAGAAGCCGTTCCTCACCGCCTTCGCCACCGGCGACCCGGTCTTCGGCGGGCTGGACCGCGTGCTCCAGCGCCACGTCCCCGGTGCCGCCGGCCAGCCCCACACGCGGCTGAGCGGCGCAGGCCACTTCGTCCAGGAAGACCGCGGCCCCGAGCTGGCCCGGATCGTCGCCGCCTTCGTTCAGTCGGGAGTTGGAGGTTCGGAGTTTTAGGTTCTTTCCTGTCACACGTCGTCTCACCTCCAACCCATGACTTCTAACCCAAAACCTACCTACGCCGACGCCCTCGCGCTCTTCCACGCGTGGACCGAGAGCGACAGCCTCCGCCGCCACGCCTACGCCGTCGAGGCGGCGATGGCGGCCTACGCCGAGCGCTTCGGCGAGGACCCGGAGCCGTGGCGGATCGCCGGGCTGCTGCACGACCTGGACTACGAGCGCCACCCGTCGCCCGAGGAGCACCCGTTCGTCGGGGTGCAGGTGCTCGAGGAGCGGGGCTATCCCGAGGACATCCGCACGGCGATCCTCGGGCACGCGGCGTATTCCGGCGTGCCGCGCGAGACCCGGCTGGCGAAGACGCTCTTCGCCGTGGACGAGCTGGCCGGGTTCATCACCGCCGTCGGCCACGTCCGCCCGACAGGGCTGGAGGGGCTGACGCCGAAGTCGGTCACGAAGAAGCTCAAGGACGCCCGCTTCGCCGCCGCCGTCAGCCGCGACGACATCCGGCAAGGGGCCGAAGAAATGGAGGTTGACCTGAGCGAGCACATCGCCACGGTCATCGCCGGGATGCAGCGGGAAGCCAAACGGCTGGGGTTCGCGTAGAAGCGCCCATGACTGATCCTGACAAGAAGCGCGCTGACAAGAAGCGCCGCCTCACGCCCGTCCCCGGCATCATCGGCCCGGACGAGATCGGACCGACGGAGGTTGAGGACGTGGAACCGGCTCCGGAGGTTGAGCCGGAGGGCGACGGGCACGCGCACACGGTCGCCGAGGCGAAGGCCGTCACGCGGCGGCGGGCGCACGACCTCGGGCTGCTGGTCGCGCGCTACGTCCGCCGCCACCTCCCGGAGCGCGCGCCGGCCGCACCCGCGCCCGTGGCTGAGCCGCCCCGGCTGCAAGGCCGGCTCGGGCAGATTCTCCCGGTGATGCGGCTGATCCCGTGGCTGCTCGGGGCGCTCTTCCTGGTCTCCTTCGCGTGGGACTTCCCCGGCCTGAGCGTCACGCTCTTCGGCCGCGAGCTGGCGCTGGCGGGCCTGCTGCGCATCCTGGCGGTCAGCGGGCTGATCGGGTTTGCGACGAACTGGCTGGCGATCACGATGCTCTTCCAGCCGCGCCAGAAGCGGCCCATCGTCCCGCAGGGTCTGATCCCGGCGCAGCGCGAGCGCGTCATCTTCCGCCTGGCCCAGGCGATCTCGCAGGAGCTGATCAACGAGGACATCATCAAGGCCAAGATCGAAGAGAGCGGCGTGATCCGGCGCTACCGCGAGCAGGCCGTGGGCGTGCTCCAGGCGGTCGTCGAGGACCCCGAGTTCCGGGACGAGCTGAAGGACCTCACGGCGGTCTACGTCGAGAGCGTGCTCGGCTCCGAGGCGATGCGCGCCCAGCTCGCCGCTCTCGCCCGGCAGAAGGTCGAGGACTACGCTGGCCGCGGCCTCGGCGGCCTCGCGCTCCGCGCCTACCGCGCCTTCAACGAGGCCGACTTCCAGCGCCGCATCGAGCAGGCGGTGGCCGAAATCCCCGGCGCACTCGACCCCGTGCTCGACCGCCTCGACGAGCTGCTCGACACGGTCCCGGAGAAGATCGAGGCCCGCAGCGAGCAGATCGAGACGTTCGCCACGCGGACCGTGCTCGGCTTCGTCGAGCGGCTCGACGTCTACAGCATGATCATCGAGAACGCGCGGGGGTTCGACGAGGCGCAGCTCGAGAACCTGCTGAAGAAGACCTCGAACGAGCAGCTCAACTACATCAAGTACCTCGGCGGGGTGCTCGGCGTCGTCGGCGGGTTCGTGATCTGGGAGCCGGTCCTCGCGCTCGCCGTGCTCACCGCCTTCAGCCTCGGCCTGTGGGGGCTGGACGAGGCGCTCTACCGGCTCGGGCGCGCGGGCTGATCCGGGTGCAGCCGGTCGCGGTCCCAGCGCAGCGGGTTGACGCGGATGTAGTCGCGGATGTAGCAGCGCGTCCGCTCCAGCTCGCGCGGCGTTCGGAGGACGCGCTCGTAGTAGCTGCGCTGCCACGCGAACGCACTGTGCCCGTTCAACCGAATGTGCCGCGTTGCCGCAGATTTCCATGAGCCGACGATGGCACCGAGGGACCCTACCGGAGGCCCAGGCCGAACCGTGGTAGGGGCGACGCATGCGTCGCCAGGCATCGCGCCGTCGTCCACGATGCCGATGATCGCGTGGACGTGGTTCGGCATCACCACGAAGGCGTCGGGGACGACGCGCGGGAAATGGGCCGGCAGCGCGTTCCAGCAGGCCCGCACGATCTCGCCCGCTGTGCTCAACCGGACCGTGTCCTCTTCCACCTCGCCGAAGAGGCACAGGTGGTGCTGCACGCAGAGCGTGACAAAATAGGCCCCCGGCTGCGCGTAGTCGTAGCCGGGCAGGCGGACCGAGCGGCGGTGATGGCGGGTCGCGTCGAAGGGCATGTCCGATAGAGTCCGTATAGACACGCCGCATCGCTCGGCGTAACCCGCTACTGCCGGCCGCTCTGGGCGGCTTGCATGAGCGGCGTTCCGAGGGCGGGGTTGCCGAAGACGAGCAGCTTCGTCGGCCGCAGCTCCAGCCCGCCGCTCGCGGCTGCGCGGTTTCCGCTACACCCCGGCGGGCGCGCGGCGCGGTGGCTTCGCCGCGCTCTTCTTCGGGAGCCGCGCCGGGGTGACGGCCCGCCGGACGGCGACCTGGACCTCTGGCTCGTCCTCGCGGAAGTTGAGGAGCACCTCCAGCACGCCGGCCATCTCGGCTTGCTCCATGAGGAGCGTCCGCAGGCGGCTCGCGTGGCGGAGGCCCTTGAAGTAGCCGCCGTACATCCGGCGCATCTCGAGGACGCCGGTGCGCTCGCCCAACCACTCGCACTTGAGCTGCAGGTGCTCGGCGACCACGCCGACGCGCTCGTCCCAGCCCGGCGGGTCGGGGACCTCGCCGGTGTCGAGGAAGGCGCGGGCGTCGCGGAACACCCACGGGTTGCCGATGGCCCCCCGCCCGATCATCACCCCGTCCACCCCGGTCTCGTCGAACATGGCGCGGATGCGCTCCGGGTCGTAGGCGTCGCCGTTGCCGAAGAGGGGGATGTCGCGGACGCCCTCGGCCTTGATCCGCCGGAGCCAGTCCCAGCGGGCCTCGCCCTTATACATCTGCGCCCGCGTCCGGGCGTGGACGGCGAGCGCGGCGACGCCGGTCTCCTCGAGCATCCGCGCCACCTCGATGATCCGGATCGAGTCGTCGTTCCAGCCGAGGCGGGTCTTGACGGTCACCGGCCGCGTCGCCTCCTCGATGACGGCGGCGGTGATCTGCTGCATCTTCGGGAGGTTGCGGAGAATGCCTGCACCCCCGTCCTTGCAGACGACCTTCTTGACCGGGCAGCCGAAGTTGATGTCAATCAGGTCCGGCCCGGCGGCGTCCACGATCCGGGTGGCCTCGCGGACCTGCTCGACCTCGCCGCCGAAGATCTGGATGCCGAGCGGGCGCTCCTGCTCGTAGAAATCGAGCTTGCGGAGGCTGCCCTCGGCCCCGTAGCTGAGGCCGCCGGACGAGATGAACTCGGTGTAGAGCAGGTCCGCGCCGTAGCGCTTGCAGAGGATGCGGAACGGCGGGTCGCTCACGTCCTCCATCGGGGCGAGGAGGAGCGGGCGCTCGGGAAGCTGGATCGGGCCGAGGGTCATGCGAGAGGGCGGGTGCGGACCGCGTGAACCCCGGCCCCCCGCCGTCGTGTTCCGGCTCGGCTGTAACCTCACGTGCAGAGCGGCGTAAGCCCTCCCGTTCACCGATGCTCCCACGCCTCATGCTCGCGCTCGTCTCTGCCCTCGCGCTCCTCGGCCTCGCCAAGGCCGTTTTGCTGACGGCCCTCGCGGTCCTCAACGCCGCTCTCGCGCTGCTCGCCACGGTCTCGGTGTGGAAGACCTACCTCGTGGTCGGGACGAAGGTGCTGCTGACAGTCCTGGTCTGCATCCCCGTCGTGGGGCTGCTGGTCTACCTCGTCTGGGGCCAGCGCAAAGTCCGCGACGCACGCTAGTCTGGTGACTGCTCGCGCGAACGAGGGCGAACGCCGTTCGCCCCTGCGGGTGCTACCGTTTTCCGTCCACCGTCTTCCGAATCCCGATGCTCCGCCGCCTCTCCCCCGTCCTCCCCGTCGCCGCGCTCTCGCTCCTCACCGTCCTGCTGGCTGGCTGCGGCCCGAGTCTGATTGACCGCATCACCGGCCCCGTCGGCGGCATCTGCGGCCTCCTCATCGTGATCCTCGACATCGTGGCGCTGCTGAACCTGTGGCAGAGCGGGCGCTCGACGGGCGACAAGGTGCTCTGGACGCTCGTGATCGTGTTCTTCCCCATCGGCGGGCTGCTCCTGTATTACATCATCGCCTGAGCCGACCCCAGCCAGGGCGAACGCCGTTCGCCCCTACGGGCGCGGAGCGCGACGGTCCCTGTATCTTGACTGGTTTTCTTACTCTTCCCCTCTTCCCCTCTTCCTCACCCCCACTGCCGTCCGGTCCAGAGGCCGAGCGCCGCGCACGCCAGCCCGAGCACGACGCTGCCGGCGGCGTTGAGGAGCGCCCAGCCCGGCCGCCCGCCCTCCCACAGCGCGAGCGTGTCGAGGCTGAAGGTGGAGAACGTGGTGAACGACCCGAGGAAGCCGACGACCAGCGCGAGGCGGTGCGCTTCGCCCTTTGCCGCCAGCAGGGGGACGGCCAGCCCAATCAGGAACGAGCCGGCGAGGTTCACGGCCCACGTCCCGACTGGGAGCGCCGGTCCCCACGCCCGCAGCGTGAGGAGGTAGACGCCGTAGCGCGCCACCGCGCCGAGCGCCCCGCCCGCAGCTATCAGGATAAAAGGCGTGTGCAACTGTGCGCAAGACGTGACCGAGCCGTGATACGTGCGGCGGCGGGAAAGTTCTAAGCTGTAGAGCTATCCGCCCTCGCCACTCGAAAGATACCCTACCATCAAGCTTCTGGCCGCGCTGAGCTTTGCCGCCGCCCTGGCGGTCGTCCTCCTCCTGCGCCCCGCTCCTCAAGAACCGACCCCGGCGTCGCCCGTCGTGCCCGTCGCCGTTGAGATGGCCTCGGGCGTGGCGGTCGTCGAGCTGTTCACCTCCGAGGGCTGCTCCTCGTGCCCTCCGGCGGACCGCCTGCTCGTGGACCTCGCTGGGCGCGACGACCCGCGCCTGCTCCCGCTGGCCTTCCACGTGGACTACTGGAACCGGCTCGGCTGGACCGATCCGTTCAGCGACGCAGCCTACTCGCGGCGGCAGCGCGCCTATGCCCGCGCCTTCGGGTCCGGCCGCGTCTACACGCCGCAGCTGATCGTCAACGGGCGGCGCGAGCTCGTGGGGTCGCGGCGGCGCGAGGCGCAGGCGGCCGTCGAGCAGGCGCTGGAGCAGCCGGCCCAGGCCCTCGTCCATGTCCACGCCGACGCGACCGGCGAGACCGTCTCGGTGGTCTACGGCGTGGAGGACGCGCCCGAGGGGGCCGTGCTGCACCTCGCCCTCGTTCAGCGCCAGGCGGAGCAGGCCGTACCACGCGGCGAGAACGGGGGGAAGACACTCCACCACGCGAACGTCGTGCGCGTCTTCGAGACGGTGTCCGCCGGCACGGGGACGCGCTCGCTCGCCCTGCCAGGCGGGTTGCGCCCCGCGGAGGTCGCCGTGATCGCCTACGTGCAGGACCCGGCCACGATGCAGGTCTACGGGGCCGCCCAGGCGACGGTCGCCGGGTAAGGACAACGCATTCGGTGGTCGGCCAGACGTACTGCCCCGCTCGTCCTCGCCTTCAGACCCGCTCACCAAGCAGTCTTTTACTCTGCCGCGACGGCGTCGGGCGGGTGGGCCGCCAGGTACTCGCTCCCCCGGCCCTTGACGTTCTCGTCCCACGCCTGCATCCACTCCGGCCCGCGCTCGGCGAGGAGGTCCCAGTCCACGGGCAGCGCCGGGATAGCCACGCGCATCCAGGCGGGCAGGCGGTCCTGGGTGATGTCCGTGCGGACGGGGATGCGGTGGAAGCGCTCGGCCTGCTCGACGAGGGCCTCCTCCGAGGTGACGAGCTCGTAGAACTGCCGCGCCCGCTCCGGATTAGGCGCGCCCTTGACGACGGCGATGGCGTCCACGAGTACCGGCGTGCCCTCCTCCGGGATCACCCACGAGAACGGGTAGCCGAGGTCGCGGCTCTGGAGGTAGGCGTCGGGGAGGTTCCACAGCGTCAGGTCACCCTCGCCGCGGGCGATGGCGAGGTAGAGCTGGGTCGGGTTGGCGGCGTAGGTCTTGGTGTTCTCGTCGAGCCGGGCGAGCCAGCGGAAGCCGTCCTCGACGGAGGGCTGCCGCTGGATCATCGCGCCGAAGAGGGTCCGCATCGTGCCCGAGCCGAGGGGCGCGCGAACCACGACGCGGTCGCGGAAGCGGGGGTCGAGCAGGTCGTCCCACGTCCGTGGGGCCGCCGTGGAGTCAACGGCGTCGTGGTTGTACATGATGACCTCGGGCGTCTGGTAGGTGCCGTACCAGCGGTGCTCAGGGTCGTGCTCGTCGTCGGGGACGGCCTCGGCCCAGGTCGGGGTGTAGGGCGCGAGCAGGTCCTGGTCGGCGGCCTGGGCGAACATGGTCTGCGGCGCGCCCCACCAGAGGCTGGCCTGCGGGTTCGTCGCCTCGGTGCGGACGCGGTCGAACGCCTCCTGGCTGCCCATGTCGAGCCACTGCACGTCCACCTCGGGATGCTCGGCCTCGAAGGCCTCCTCGTAGGCCCCGAGCAGCTCCTTGCCGTGGGGCGAGTAGATGACGAGCGTCTCGCGGTCGTCGCCGCACCCGGCGAGGAAGGGGGCGAGCAGAAAGAGGAGGGCGAGGCGACGCATCGGCACGGGCAGCAGATCGGGAAAGGGGGAGCGCTCGAAGATAGACCACGCCAATTGCTCGCCGCCGATCCCCGCCTGCGGGTGAGGCCACGAAAAAACCCAAGCTGAGTTCTTCCCGCTCGGGCGTGGTGGGGGGCCTCAGTAGAGCTTAGCGGCCGAGGGCAGCGAGCACGAGCTGCCGCGCGTACACCTCGACCTCGCCGAGCCGGAGGAGCTGGGAAAGCCGGCCGGGCTGGGCCGCTGGGCCTGCCCGCGCTACGGTCCGGCGGCCAACGCGGACGAGCACGTTCACGCCCGACAGCTTCACCGTCCCGAAAGCGGAGCGGAGCACGGCTCGTCGCCCTGGTCCGTCCGGAAACGGCAGCGTTCGAACCACGCGGAGGGCGCGGTGAACACTCTGAAACGTCGCCACGACGGCATCGCCTTCGGAGCGTACGGATACCGGCTCGCCGTCGACGGCAATCGAGAGGTCGGCCTGAATGTCGAGCACGGCAGCTACCGGGTTACGTCGTCGCGGGTGCGGACTTTGATGGTGCCGTTCATCTTCCAGTGCGCGTGCGCGTCGCTGCCGGTGCCGCTCGGGACGTAGAGGTCGAAGTCGTCGAACTCGTACGTGATCTCGGCCCCGCGCCCGGTGAGCTTGTCATAGAGTCCGATAGCGAGGTCGGGCCAGGTCTGGGTCTCAGTCTTCCGGTCGGTGGTTTCCATGAGGGGGTTCCTTCGAAGTGCGTGAACGGGAAAAGGATCGGATTGAAGCTCCCGTCTCCCTCACAAGTTCCATTTATTATTGATTGATAGCAAAAG